>CAKUCJ010000081.1 GCA_934643435.1 uncultured Collinsella sp. | reverse complement strand
GTGTGTGAGTGTGACCTCTTCGTCCTGGCCAAAGAAACCAACCTCGTGCACGCCGGCGACGGTGCCGCCGCGCAGCGAGTGCATGCCGATCTCCTTGGGGTCGCGCGCGCCGCACATTCCCTCGCGACCGTAGACGGGGTGATAGCCAGCCTCGGGCTCGGCCTCGACCACGGCGTCGAGCAGCAGCTTGGCGGTGCCGCTGGGAGCGTCGACCTTTTGGTTGTGGTGCGTCTCGACGATCTCACAGTCAAAGCCGGGCAGCTCGCGCGTGGCCTGGGCCACCAGGTGACGCAGGGCGGCGATGCCGATGGAGTAGTTGCCCGAATGCATGACGCGGGCGTTCTGGCCCAGCTCGCGCAGGCGGTCCATCTGCTCGGGCGTATATCCCGTGGTGCCCGAGACCAGTGCAGCGCCCGTGCGCTCGACATAGGCGACAACGGCGTCAAAGGTCACGACGTTCGAGAAGTCGATGATCACATCGGCCGCCGGGGCGCTCTCGAGCTCGGTCAGATCAAAGCCGATCTGGGCGACGATATCAAAGACGGGCTGACCGGCGGCATCGACAATGCTCTCGGCGGTGGTGCGGATGAGCGAGCCCATGCGGCCCGTTCCCATAATGACAGTCTTAATCAAGCAGACCAGCTCCCTTCAGAGCATCGGTAAGTGCGGCGCGTGTATCGTCTGCCATGGGGCACAGCGGCATGCGATAGTTTGCCTCGATCATACCCATCTGGGCGAGCGCTTCCTTAACGGGAATGGGGTTGACCTCGCTAAAGAGGGCGTTGATGAGCGGCTGGCCGGCAATCTGGATATCGCGGGCGCGCACGATATCACCGTCCAGATAGGCGCGGCACATGTCGTGCACGAGCTGCGGCTGAACGTCGGCCCACACGCTGATGGTACCCGAGGCGCC
This sequence comes from uncultured Collinsella sp., assembly GCA_934643435.1. Lineage (GTDB taxonomy): Bacteria > Actinomycetota > Coriobacteriia > Coriobacteriales > Coriobacteriaceae > Collinsella. The sequence continues at coordinate 5,118 of CAKUCJ010000081.1, read as the reverse complement.
CAGGCTCATGAGCGGCACGGTGAGCGCGTCCTCGCCCGAATACATGCGGAAGTCGTCGGACAGCAGGTGCGCGATCTTTGCGGCATAGGCGACGTTGCCCGAGGCCTCCTTGATGCCCATGATGTTGGGATGTGCTGCCAGGCGCTCGACATTGCGCTCGCTGATGCCGCAACCGCAACGACCGGGAATGTTGTACAGGATGCAGGGGATGTCCACGGCGTCGGCCACGGTCTTAAAGTGCTGGTAGATGCCCTCTTCGTTGGACTTGTTGTAGTAAGGGGTGATAAGCAGTAGGCCGTCGGCGCCCAGGCCCTGGTAGGTGAGCGACTTGGTGAGCATCGTCTGCGTGGAGTTGGAGCCCGAGCCGGCGATGACGGGGATACGGCCTGCGACCTGCTTGACCACGGCGGCAACGACGGAGTTGTCCTCGTCATCGGTCATCGTGGCGCTTTCGCCGGTGGTGCCCAAGGTGAGGATGGCGTCGGTGCCATTCTGCAGATGGAAATCAATAAGTCGCTCGAGCGCGTCAAAGTCGACGCTGCCGTCCTTTTTAAACGGCGTGACGAGGGCGACGATCGAGCCCTCGAGGTTGCGGACATCCATATTCTTCTCCTTCGCTTCTGCGATTTGGATGCGTTTGTTCCATTGGGCGGCGACTGCCAGGCGCTCGTCCTGGGCGCGACGGCGGGCACTTTCGGCGCGCGATTTGGCCAGCAGCTCGCGCCCGCACGGCAGCACGTCGAGCGTGGCAAAGTAGTCGCCCGGGCGCTCGGCACGTCGGACGAGGTCGGCCGAGCCGTCGGGACGCAATAGCACCTCAGCGGAGCGCAGGCGGCCGTTGTAGTTGTAGCCCATGGAGTAGCCATGCGCGCCCGTATCGTGAATCACGAGCAGGTCGCCCATATCGATCTGCGGCAGCTCGCGGTCGATGGCGAACTTGTCGTTGTTCTCACACAGGTTGCCCGTGACGTCGTACGTGTTCGTGACAGGGGCTGCAGTTTTGTCGGGGCCGCCCGGCTGGCCCATCACCGTAACGTGGTGGTAAGCGCCATACATGGCGGGACGAATGAGATCGACGGCACTTGCGTCCACACCGATATAGTCCTTGTAGATCTGCTTTTCGTGGATGGCCTTGGTGACCAGGCACCCGTAGGGGCCCATCATAAAGCGGCCCATCTCGGTGCAGATCGCCACATCGCCCATGCCGGCGGGAACCAGAATCTCATCGTAGGCCGCGTGCACGCCCTCGCCGATGGCGTGGATGTCGTTGGCCTGCTGCTCGGGCAGGTAGGGGATACCCACGCCGCCGGACAGGTTAATGAAGGCGACATGTGCGCCCGTCTCGCGCTCCAGGCGCACGGCAAGCTCAAAGAGGATGCGCGCGAGCTTGGGGTAGTAATCGTTGGTGACGGTGTTGCTGGCAAGGAAGGCATGGATGCCAAAATGCTCGGCGCCCTTGGCCTTGAGTACGTGGAAGGCTTCGAAGAGCTGCTCGGTGGTCATGCCATATTTTGAGTCGCCCGGGTTGTCCATAATGCCGTTGGAAAGCTGGAACAGACCGCCCGGATTAAAGCGGCAGCTGACTGTCTTGGGGATAGGACCAGCAACGCGCTCGTAGAACTCGATGTGGCTGATGTCGTCGAAATTGACGATGGCGCCCAGCTTGTCGGCGAGCTCAAAGTCTGACGCTGGCGTATCGTTGGATGAGAACATGATGTCGTAGCCGGTGATGCCCAACGAGCGGGCGATCATGAGCTCGGTGTAGCTCGAGCAATCGCAGCCGCAGCCGTATTCGTTGAGAATGGAGATGAGCGCCGGGTTGGGATTGGCCTTGACGGCAAAGTACTCCTTAAACCCCGGATTCCATGCAAAGGCGTCGCGCACCTCTTGCATGTTGCGGCGGATGCCCGCCTCGTCGTATAGATGAAACGGCGTGGGGAACTGCTCGACGATATGCTCGAGCGTCTCCTTGTCCACAAACGGCTGCTTGGCCGCGTATGCCTCGTTGGGGGTCAGTGCCATGTCCCGTAAACCTCGCTATCCAGACGGCGCCATCGGCGCACCAAATCCACACAGCGTGGACCCAATGTCCGGATAGCGCTCCCGCATTGCTGCAGACAGTCCTGTGGGTGTTTCCCACAGGCCCACCAGGCTGTTCGTGCCCGAAAAACCCAGTTCGGCGGGTTTCGCCTCCCCACGGGGTCAAAGTCTGCCGACTCGCCCGCGGCTCTTCGTGCCCGCGCCTCTATCAAGTGGTAAAGACCCTACCACGTTGCACTTTACCAAACAAGAGTATTCGTATATAACGTTTAAAAAATGCAGGGATATGCTGGAAATAAGGGTGCGGCAATCTTGCGGCACAATAGATAGCAACCGACGTGCACCCATGAAAGGAATCCCCATGATCGAGCCCCAAGAACTCCGTCGTTATCGTCGCGACCTGCATCGCATTCCGGAGCTCGACTTCGATCTTGAGCAAACTATCGCCTATATCGAGGGCGTGCTCGCTCCGCTTGCCTGCGAGGTGACCTATCCCTGCCCGAGCTGCGTCTGTGCCTTCTTCGATGCCGGTGTGGGCGCTACGAATGCCACGGCGATTCGCGCCGATATGGACGCCCTGCCCATCGCGGAGGCAACGGGAGCGGCCTTTGCCTCGACGCATCCCGGCAAGATGCACGCTTGCGGCCACGACGGCCACATGGCCATGGCACTGGCGGCAGCAACTTATGTCGACCGTACGATTCGTGAGCAGCCGGGCGTCATCAAACGTAACGTGCTCTTTGTGTTTCAGCCGGCCGAGGAGACGACCGGTGGCGCTAAGACGGTATGCGAGAGCGGCGTGTTCGAGCGCTACGGGGCCGATCGCATCTTTGGCTTCCACGTGTGGCCCGATCTGCCTGCCGGTACGCTGGCGAGCTGCTCCGGTCCGCTGCTGGCGCGCTCGAGCGAGACACATGTGCACATTCACGGGACGAGTATTCATATCGCCAAGACCTATGGTGTGCCGGTCGAGGAGTCGCACGATGCAGCGCTGGCGGCTGCTAAGTTTTTGGTTGCCGAGCGCGAACTGATGGACGAGCTGGGTGCCGATGAGCCCTGCATCGGTAAATTTGGCCTGCTGCAGGCCGGTACTGTCTGCAACGCCGTGGCGGGGGAGGCCCATGTGGCCGGTAGCCTGCGTGTGTTTACGGATGATATGTTCGACCGTGCGCGAGAGGGCGTGCGCCGCGTGCTCGATGAGGCGTGCGCCGCGACGGGCTGCACGTATGATATCGACTTTGCCGAGGGCTATCCGCCGGTCGATAACGACCCTGAGCTGTTTGCCAGCGTCGCGCCTGCCTTGCCCGAGCTGCAGCTTGTGGACGAGCCGCTGTTAATTGCCGAGGACTTCGCCTTCTATCAGCGCCATCTGTCGGGCGTGTTCTTCTTGCTGGGTACGGGCGTGCCGGAGGGACAAGATAATCCGATCGATTCGGATGGCTGTCCCGCCTATGCCACAAGCGCCTTGCATACCGATACCATGCTCTTCGACGAGGAAATCCTGCTCAAAGGCCTCGATGTCTACAAACGATTGCTTTCGTTTGGCTAATTGGCAGGGCGTTTGCTCTAGAAAATACGAACAGATGTACGGTATAATAGAGATGTAAGTCTATAGAAACGTTTGACGTTATTAACGTAAGGCGATACTATGATTGCATCGTTTCAGGTCTGCTTTGAGTGGAGACAGGAGATGGCTTGGAATGTCGAAATCGTCGATTATCACAAGTGATGAGACTTCGGCCGATTTGTTGTCGCCGGTGACTCCTGGTGAGCTTCTCAAAGAGGAGTTTCTTGTTCCCATGGGCATTTCTCAATATCGCCTTGCGAAAGAGACCGGGATTCCGGCTCAGCGTATCGGGCAGATTGTCTTGGGAAAACGTCGCGTGACGGCCGACACCGACCTCCGTCTTTGCCGTTATTTTGGCCTGACGGATGGTTATTGGCTGCGCGCTCAGGTGGCGTTTGACCTTGAGGCCGAGAAGAGGCGGATCGAACCGGAACTCGATAAGATCGTTCCTGTTCAGCAGGCCATCGCACTATAGTGGTCAATGATGTTGAGGTTGGAGTGACGATGGAACGACGCCGACAATCTGCCGTTTATAGTCCGGGTGGATGCGGGTGCGGCTTGCTGCTGCTCCCGGTTATTGCTGTGAGTATAGGCGTGATGCTTGCGCTTGCTGGGCTGGCTGCGGTGGCACTCGTGCTACTTATCGCTGCCATTGGCGTGACGATCTGGCTCTATCGTTGTCGCGAACAACGCCGCGCCGACGGTAAAACCAATGTGGGATGGATCGCCTTTTTGGTCATCGCATACCCACTGAGCATCAGCTATCTGGCGTTCTTTGTCTTGTTGATGATCAGCGCCTTTACCGGGGAATCCGTCGCAGTGGGTTGATGCCGCCTGCAGACGGTCGCGTAAAGTGCGTTTGCTCGGCGCCTGGACAACTGCATTGGCCGTTTACCGCAGTCTTAGCTCTGAGCTAATGAATTCAAGCTCAATCCTTCCTACGATGTGCTGTGTGCCGGCGCGGTAGCCGGATCGTAGGAAGGATGCATTATGAAAAAGCTCGAAAACGAAGTGTTGCTGAGCCGTCGCGCTGCGCTTGACGCATTCGCAACTGTTGCTCTGGGGACCGCTGGATTCCTCGCCGGTTGTGGCAGCGATAAGGCGACCGTCACCGAGGATGCCGGCGATGGCGATAAGAAGGAAGAGTCGAAGAAAGAAGAGCAGGCTACGACCGATTTGGCCGTTGGCACGACGGTGACCACGAACGCCGGCCTCTCCGTCGTTGTTGACTCTGTTCAGACGGGTCTTACCAATTATGACGGTTCGACCATGACGGGTATTCACGTCATGTACGTCAACAATGGCGACGAGGGCGCGGACTACAATGTCTACGATTGGAAGGGCGAGGACGCCAACGGTGCTCAGCAGAACCAGGGTTATTACAGCGAGGGCTCCGATGAGCTGCAGTCTGGCACCCTTGCCGCTGGTGGTTCCGTGGCGGGCAATATCTACTTTGATGGCGACATCAAGAAGGCCCTGTATTTTGCCAACATGTTCGATAAGTCCGCGAC
>CAKUCJ010000080.1 GCA_934643435.1 uncultured Collinsella sp. | reverse complement strand
GTTCGGCACTTGTTGGCCTGATTCCCAACTGCTCCGCCAGCGTCGTCATTACGCAGCTTTACCTCGAAGGCGCGCTGCAGCTGGCACCGATGCTTGCCGGGACACTCATTTCCGCCGGCGTGGGCTACCTGGTGCTGTTCCGCACCAATCGCAGCGCCCGCGAAAACGCCCTGTTCCTGGTTATGATGTATGTAATCGGCGCCGGCTGGGGCCTCATCTTGTCCGCCTGTGGCCTCTAATTAGACCAAACAAAACGGACTTCAAAACTGCCATCCTCGATACCTGCGAATGCGGTGGGGTCGGCATTTTGAAGTCCGTTATTTGTTGAGCTATGGTTTTGGGGCGCGCCTGCTGTCCCAAAACGAAAAAAAGTAGATTTTTAGGCATGTCCCAAAAATCTACCTTTGCTAGCGGAGCAGCTCGGTGAGGTTGCGCTTAAAGCGGGCTCGGTCTTCGCTGGTGAAGGCTGCCGGTCCGCGGGTGCGTCCCCCGGCGCGACGCACTTTCTTTTCCTCGTGGCGGATAAACAGCTGCATGTCGATGGTCGCCTTATCGTAGACGTGCCCGCGCACACCAATGGCAGCGGCATCGCGTCCGAGCACCATACTCGCCAGGCCTATGTCTTGCGTCACGACCACGTCGCCCGCCTGCAAGCGCTCGACAATGGCAAAATCGGCGCTATCGGCTCCCACGCTCACGTCGAGCGTCGTGACCCAAAAGCCCCGCCGCGCGTGCTCGGCGTCGCGCGGATCGTCGCGGCGAATGTGGCGTTCCAGGTTCTGCGTGCTGTTGCCGGCGATAACGACGGCAACGCCCGCCCTCCGCGCGCAGTCGATCGACTCGCGCGTGACCGGGCAGGCGTCGGCGTCAATAAAAAGCGTCTTCGGCATCTAGCGCACCAGTTTGCCAAATTGAATGGCGCGAATAATCAGTGTCACGCCAAACACCAGCAGCGCGGCACCGCTAAAGATGACGAGCATCTTGGCAGACCACAGCGGATAGATAAACACGAACATACCCGCGATGATGGAGAGTGCGCCGCTCAGGATGGCGAGGGCGCGGTTGGACGAAAGTTCGGACTCCAGAATCGACATGATACCCTCGACGATCCAGCCAAAGCCGGCGACGACCACTACAAGCGTGGTGAGCGTCGCGGTCGAGAAGGCCTGGTTGCGTAGGATAATCACGCCGCCCAGGATGATGAGCAGGTTGGAGATGATGCTCGTCACACGCCAACCGGTGGGCAGCAGCGGCTCAAAAATGGCGGTGAACAGCCTGATGGTCGCCGTAATGACAAAGTAGAAGCCCAGGACGGTCGTTAGGAAGACGAGCGACTTGGCGGGCGCAAACAGCAGCGCGATGCCGGCGAGGAGCGCGATGACGCCGGTGATGGCGTAAATCCAGCGCACGGCCTTGACGGCCTTGCCTGCCATGCTTTTCTCGTCAAATCCAAACGCGCTCGATTGCTTGTCATCGTTCTTAAAGATGCCCATGAGGTCTCCTCTCCGTGCGGCGTAAGCCGTAGCTCTTGCAACCAGTATCGCCCAAGGGCGTCGTCGCGTGACGCGGGAAGGGCGAATTGGCACCTCACCTTCCCGAATTGTTACCTTTGTTCCCGCTTTGGTGGGGACTATTCAACAGGTGTAGAACATTGCAGCTCTGTTCGTTATTGCCTACGTTTTAGGTTAGATTTTCCTAAGAACAATTGCCTTTAGTTGGGGGTCCCTATGAACGAATCAGTTCCCGCGGCACCGTCGAACGTGGAGTCGATGGCAAAGCAAGGTTGCGAAAAGCTTGGCCTGGATACGTTCGACGCGCTGGTCCGTCGCGCCCGCACATGCCGCCGCTTTGACGAGTCCATGCGCGTGCCGCGCGAGTTTTTGCTCGAGCTGGCGGAGCTGGCGCACCTGGCCCCCTGCGGTGCCAATGTTCAGCGCCTGCGCTTTCATGCGGTGAGCGGTTCCGAGGACTGCGCGCGCGTGTTTGACGAGCTCGCGTGGGCTGGCGCGCTCAAGGATTGGCCGGGTCCCGAAGAGGGCGAGCGCCCGACCGGCTATATCGCGATTCTTGCCGAGCGCGCCGTTCCGGGCAAGCCGGTCGCGCCCATCACCGAGGTCGACACCGGCATTGCCGCCCAGACGATGATGCTCGCCGCTCGCAGCGCCACGCCCGAGGTGGCGGCCTGTATGTTCAAGGCCTTTACGCCCCGCGCGATCGACGCCATGGGACTCGACAACGACAAATACGAGCTCAAGCTGATCATGGCTTTTGGCGTGCCAGCCGAGACACAGGTGATCGACGCGATCGACTCCAACCCGGATGGCTCTATCAATTACTGGCGCGACGAGGCGCAGGTGCATCACGTGCCCAAGCGTCCGCTTGCCGACGTGCTGCTGTAGTTGCATGGCAAAACCACCACAAAGGTGCCTGTCCCCTTTGTGGTGGTTCGAGGGGAGGGTATGTGGCCGATCTATATTTGGTGCGGCATGGGCAGACCGAGCTCAATGTGCAGAACATTTTGCAGGGCTGGCATGATTCGCCGCTCACAGCACGTGGGCGCGAGCAAGCGCTGGCGACGGGTGCGGCGTTCGAGGACCGCGGTGTTGCCTTTGACCATGTGTATTCGTCTCCGTTGGGGCGGGCGCGGTGCACGGCCGAGCTTATCGTTGGCGAGGGTCAGCCTGTTGAGTTGGTCGACGACTTGCGCGAGTGGCATTTGGGCTCGCTGGAGGGTACATCAAACCGCGAGATGCCCGCTCAGCCTTGGGGTGATTATCCGGCTGCGTTTGGTGGCGAGTCGGAAGCACAGCTTCGCGCGCGCATGGTCGCGGTATTGTCACGCATTATGGCGCGGCCCCGGCACGACTGCGTGCTGGCTGTCTCTCACGGCTCTGCTTGCCAGGAATTTCTTGAGTATGTGACTGGCGGGGGAGAGCAACCCGACAACGGTGCCGTGTTTCATTTTGGCTATTGCGACGGGGCGTTTTCGCTCTTGGATTGGTAACAAACGAAAGGACCCCCTATGAATAAAGACCTTTATCTGGTCCGTCATGGGCAGACGATATTTAACCTTAAGCGCATCATTCAGGGCTGGAGCGACTCTCCACTCACGCAGCTTGGCTGCGACCAGGCGGCGCGTGCCGGCATGTTTTTGCGTGCGCGTGGCATTGAGCCCGATCATGCCTACGCCTCCACACTTCATCGCACCGAGCAGACCATCGCCAACTTGTGGCCGGGTCTGGCGTATGAGCGCCTGGACGGCCTGCGTGAGTGGTTCTTTGGCGACTTTGAGGCCGAGCGCGTGATGCTCATGCCCGAGCGCCCGTGGCGCGACTTCTATCGTCAGTTTGGCGGCGAGGGCCAGATGCAGGTTCGCGAGCGCATGGTGACGACGTTGACCGAGCTTATGCGGCGCCCGGACCATACGTGCGTGCTCGCCGTAAGCCATGGTTCGGCCATCAAGGAGTTTATGGATCACGTGAAAGGCGCTGCGGCAGACGAGCGCGACCGTGTGCCGGGCAACTGCTCCGTGTTGCACTTTGCATTTGATGATGCGACGGATACGTTTGAACTGGTTGAGATCTTTACGCAGGAAGACTACGCGCGCGAGCTGGGGCTTGAGCCGCTCGTGGCGGCAGCAGGTCCGCAGCGCGGGTAGCGCTAGAACCGTGCGATCTGGTGGGTGAGCAGGCCCGTCGGGACCTGCGGCGCGGCGCCGCTGACCTGCGCGGCGGGGAAGAGCGCAGCCACGGTAAAGTTGAACGGCTCCTTACCCGTATACGTTCCAGCGGCACGGGCCTCGTCGGCAAGGAGCAGCGATGCCCCGGTCAGAGCGGCGGCGTAGGCGGGGTCGTCGGCCAGCGTCGGCTCCGGCGCCTGGTCGAGCATGGCGCGGATGGCTCCGACAGCGTCCTCGCGCTTGACCTCCCACACGCGGTGCGTAATGCCCGCGGGATCGGTGACGGCGTAGAGCGACGCGCCCTCTTTGGCGGCTCCCAGGATGATATCCATGACGGGCGAGGCCTCATAGGCGAGCGACACGGGACGAGGCTGAACTTTGAGTTCGGCGATCGCACGCGCAGCGTCGTAGCTGGCTTCGCCCTCGCCGCCCGCAAGCACGCCAATCGGGCAAATCGCCACGACGCCCGTCACGCGCCCCGGCTCTCCCGAGCATTCGTACACGTAATACGCCGCACCCGGATCTTTGAGCATCAGGCCATCGGCAATGGCACCGCGCAGGGTATCGTTGCCGCCCAGGATGCCGCCCATCGCGGGCAGTGCCTCGAGCACGCGATCCTGAGCTGGGCGGATGCAGGGAAACGGAAGCGCTTTCATGGGCAGTCCTAACGCGTGAGTCGGTTTGTTCGCGGCTTATTATGCCCCAACTTGGCCGTTTGCGTCCCAGAGCGTGTTGTCGGCGAGCGCGACAAGCACGTGCTGGCAGCGAGCGATATCGGCATGGGGCACGTACTCGTTGGGCTTGTGCGCGAGCGCGAGTGATCCGGGGCCGTAGCTCATGCAGTTGCGGTTGCCCGTCTTGCCCGCGATGACGGCGGTGTCAGTGTAGCCGGTAAAGAAGCCGACGGCCGTGTCCGCGCCCGTCACGTCGTCTGCCGCATGCTTGAGCGCTGCCAGAAGGGGAGAGCCCGGGTCTCGCTCGATAGCGGGGCGGTCGCCCGTCACGGTATAACTGCCGTGGCAACCTGGAACCGCCGCCTCTGCTGCGGCAATGGCCTGTTCCACCATGCGAGTTACGGCGCTCGTGTCGGTCGGCGGCGTTAGGCGCATGTCGACCCAGACCTTGGCGTGGTCGGGCACCACGTAGGGGCGATACCCGCCCTCGATCTGGCCAAACGTGATAGTCGAAGGCCCCAGCTCATCATGCACGGGCAGCTCCGCAAACGCGTGACGAAGCGAGCACACGACCTCGGCCATGGCGGCGACGGCATCCACGCCCTTCCATGGTTGGCTTGCGTGCGCCGTCACACCGGTCATCTCGATCTCGAACCACGTGCGCCCCTTGTGCGCCACCTGAATCTGCCCGTCGGTGGGCTCGGTGTCCAGCACCCACTCGCGCGAGCCGACCCAGCCGGCATCGATGGCAGCCTCGGAGCCGCGCATAAAGTCCTCTTCATCGACCGAGCAAATGAGCGAAAAACCGTGTCGAGGCAGTTCACCGCATGCCGCCACGCGCTCGAGCGTATGGATTAGCGCGGCAATGGCGCAGGCCAAGCCACCCTTCATGTCGCAGGCGCCGCGGCCATAGAGCTTGTCGTCGCGCACGATCGCCCCGAGCGGCGAGATGTCCGCATCCCACCCGTCGCCCAAGGTGACGGTATCCATGTGGCAGATGTAGACGAGCTGTGGCTCGTCGCTCAAGCCGGGCACGGTGACCATAAGATTGCGGCGCCCGGGAAGTACCTCGAGCTCCTCAGTCTGCACCGCATCCAGCACCGGCCGACCGAGTCCAGTGGCCTGCGACTCAATCAGCCCTTTGATATACCGCTCAATCTCGTTCTCATACGCACCCGGATCCGAGCTATCGATTCGCACGAGCTCCTGCGCAAACCGCCAGGCAAAGTCCTCATCAACCATATGCAACCTCACAATCAGTTTGCTTTCCAAACCGATTGTAAGCCTCCTGAGAGATCCGCGACGCGCGCGTAGCGGTATTTACCGTTCACAGGGCGAGCCAGCGCGTTTGCCGCCCGAGCGGGTTCACAAATGACGCAGTGGGTAGGTACCCTTCATGGACGACATACTGTGCTACATATCTGCCTTTCGTTATCACCGGATACCTCCACAGGTTTTGGCAATAATGCCGGACCTGCCCGATTCTGTGGACGATCCGCGCAGGGAGCGCCTTTGCGAGCACCCACTCGTCGTGCATTTCCTGGGCGCCCCGCTACACGTGTTGGCGCAGGGTGGCTGCGGTCGCAAGGGCAGTCGCATTGTCAGGCATGTTTGGAACGGGGAGAGGCCGTTTGGCTCCGTGCAGCAGACAGAGTTTGGCCTCGATGTTGCGTCCCCACTCTTTACCCTGTTGACCCTGGCTTCCTCGGTCTCAAACGAGCGTCTAATC
>CAKUCJ010000079.1 GCA_934643435.1 uncultured Collinsella sp. | reverse complement strand
CAACGGCCGTGGTTTGTTGCGCCGTTCCGCCTCCGTCATCTGCCAATTTGCACCTGATAGGAAAGAACAATGCAATCCCAGGAATCTCAATCCTTCCCAAAAGCCAACAGCTTCGATACGGCACTCGTGCGCTCTAAGATTATGGGGCCGAACCCCCTCAAGCTCTGCGAGGAGCTCCTTTGCGATGCAAGTATTCCCCGCGGCGCTCGCGTCTGCGACCTTGGATCGGGCACCGGTATCACCAGTGCTCTGCTCGCCCGCGAATACGGGTTTGACATCTACGCTGTCGACCTCTGGAGCGACCCCGTCGAGAACCGCGCGTTCTTCGATTCACTCGGTATTCCCCGCAACACCATTCGCCCTGTTAAAGCGGACGCCTCGCAAGGCTTGCCGTTTGAACACGGCTATTTTGATGCGGTCGTGAGCATCGACTCGTACAACTATTACGGGCGCGACTCGCATTATCTGGGCGAACGCTTGCTCCCCTACGTAAAGCAAGGCGGGATGCTCTACTTAAGCATTCCCGGCATGGCCCGCGACTGCCATGACAATCTGCCCGATTGCCTGCTCAAATCCTGGACACCCGAGCAGCTCGATTACATGCACGACATAGCCTGGTGGCGTGCCATGATCGAGCCGACCCTGGGCGTCGAGATTGTCTCGATGCAGCCTATGTTCTGCACCAACGAGGCATGGGCAGACTGGCTCGCCTGCGACAATGAGTACGCCGCGGGCGACCGCGCTGCCGTTGAAGCGGGCGCACTCGAGTATCTCAACACCATCGCCATCGTGCTGAAGAAGCTCTAAACAACAGCCGCGCGAGGCCGTAGACATACGACCTCGCGCGGCTTCTTTCAAAACGGATTATGAATCAGCCTCAAACGGGCGGCCCGCTACTTGCGCAGTGGCTTGGGTAGTGGAATGCCGGCGGCGATGACGGCGGCGATGATCATGCAGACGATGCCCTTGAGCGGGAAGCACATGAGCAGCAGGCCCACGACCATAACGGGCTGGCGCATGACGGCGCCCATCGTCGAGGCGGTGCAGACGGCGACGCAAAAGACCGGATCGGCACCGGTGAGGATGGCAAGGCCGTAGCCCAGGCTTACGCCCGAGAAGATAACCGGGAAGAAGTGACCACCGCGCCAGCCCATGTTGATGAGGGCGGGCGTCAGCATAGCCTTGACCAGACCGGTCGCGATAAGCACGCCGGCGGGGATGGTCAGGTAGGTTTCCATGAGGACATCGGCCTGGGTCTCGCCGGCAAACATGGTGTAGGGCAGAACCGTGCCACAAGCCGCAAGCACCAGACCGGCCAGCATGGCCTTAACGACAGGGCGCTCCCCTATCGCGTGGGCCAGTGCCTCGCTCGCGTGCTCCGAGACAAAGTACAGCCAGCCGCAGACCGTGCCGATCAGCGACAGGGGAATGAGCCATGCGAGCTCGAGGTTGCCCACCTCGGCAGCCTCGAACCTGGGCATACCCATGCCGCCGCCCATGAGCTGGCCGAGCAGCAGATAGGTGCCCAGACCGCCGGCAATCGCGATGCCGTAGACCACGGTCTTCTGTGCCTTGGGCAGCTTGATGGTGATCTCGTCAGACGCGGAGTCCTCACCATCGGCGCTGCCGGCGAGCGGGGCCACAAAGCCAAAGACGGGCGCGGTAAAGAGCGCCGTCAGCGCGGCCTGGGTGCCCAACAGCGTGAGCTCCCTAAACTCGGCGCCAAAGCGACGCATGCGGTCGCCGACCCAGCTGCAAAGACCCGCGATAACGCCGGTCAGTCCGGCCTCCGGTCCAATACTTCCGCCAAACAGCAGCGGCAGCAATGCCGCGAGCGAAAGCTTGCCCAGATTGTCATACGGGTAGCGTCCGTCTTGCTTGACCTTGGCCATTACCTGGTTGAGGTCGTCGGTCTTGGTGCCCGTCATCTTTTCGTACAGACCGATCAGCAGGCCGCCCAGCAGGCAGACGAAAAATGGGTACGGCAAAAAGCCGAACGGGCCGCTGGCGAGCTCGGGCGACGCCACTCCCAACATGTGCGGAATCTCGGTCCACAGATAGTCGATGCCGTGCTCCATCGCAAAGAAGAACAGCCAGACAGCGGCACCCGCGAATGCGCCGGTCACAGCCACGCTGACCAAAAACAGCGCGCGGTTTTTAGGTTTTGCAAGCTTATCCATCGGGCCCTCCCGTGGTCAGAGTCGACAAAGGTATGTTTTATTGTAGAGCGAGCGTTGCCCAGACGAGCCAACCATCTGCACCCCAAACGGCGCCATTGGGCGCAATGCACGCCCAATCTAGAACTTAGCCATTGATGATCGAGGCAATCTCGTGCAAATCTTCGGCAAAGTAAATGCCCTGCTGGCGACGCGGACTCGATAATCCCTTTTCGATCATATGCTCGAGCAAGGCCTTCAGGTCGTTGAAGTAGCCGTCCAGGTTATACAGAATGCACGGCGCGCTCAGATGCCCCAACGACACGGCCGACATGACCTCGGCAATCTCCTCGAGCGTGCCCGTGCCACCCGGAAAGGCGACGAACGCATCACCGAGTTCGATCATCTTCGCCTTGCGCTCGGCCATATCGCTCGTCACGATGAGGTCATCGATGCCGTCGTGTTGGAACTCCGCCTCGATAAAAAAGCTCGGCTCCACGCCCGTCACGTGGCCACCGGCATCGAGCACGCTATCGGCGAGCGCACCCATCAGGCCCGACTTGGACCCGCCGTATACCAGTGCGTGGCCGTTGGCGCCAATCCACGTGCCGAGCTCTCGCACCGCGGGCAGAAACGCCGGGTCGTTACCGACGCTGGCGCCCAGGTATACCGTGATATTCAATATTCAGTCCCCCTCGTCGTGACGCGCGACGCCCGTTCTAACGTTGGCGCCGGCGATATTCGCGCACACGGCGCGACAGGTCGGCGAGCTCGTCGCGGTCGAGCTCTTCCAAATGCTCAAGATCGTCCATAAAGCGCGCCATGGTGTCTTTTTGGCGCATCTTGATGAGCGTATTGCAGTAGTTCACCGCCACGCCCGTGAGCATAGCGATGTAGAAGATGCTGATGACGCTCAAGATGACGGTGATGGCGCGGGCAACCGGCGTCTCGGCCGGAATGTCGCCAAAGCCGATGGTCGACACGGTCTCAAAGCTAAACCAGAGCCCGTCACCAAAGGTGAGGGTCGTGGGCTCGGACAACCAGACAGCCGTCGAGCAGAGCAGGAAAAAGACAAGAAACACGCCTGTTATGTGGGCGAACCCGGCCTGATGTAACACATCGGCAAGCGTCCTCAGCTTTTTCATCGCGACCCCTTCCGCGAGCAATCAATCACATTCGCTCGGTATTGTCCCACGCCTCCCCCGCAAACGGAACTAGTCAATGGACGTTCTTAAACGACTAGTCATTCAAGAACGTCCCCGATGACTAGTCGTTTAAGAACGTCCAACGACTACATCTGCTGGGTGACCATTTAACGGCGTGCGGGCCAAATGGGGCACCTGAGCTGGTATCCTTACGTGGTATTGCCTCGATTCGTTAGGATTGCCCGTGAGAGCTGCCGCCGTCCTTCGTTCAACTATATATCGCGCCCTCGCCATCGTTCTCACCGCACTTACCGCGCTGAGTGCCGCCGCACCCGTGCCGGCCCTTGCCGACCAGTCCGAGCAGCAGGTCAAAACGGTTCGCGTCGGTTGGCTTGTCAACAACGAGGGGTTCCAAGACGGCAACCCAGGCGAGCGCCTCTCGGGATGGGGATACGAGTATCTGCAGACCCTCTCGTACTACACCCCCGGATGGAAATACGAATACGTCTCCGGCACCTTCACCGAGCTCATGGACAAGCTCGAGGCGGGCGAGATCGACCTCATGCCCAATATCTCCTACTCCGAGGAACGCGCCCAAAAGCTGCTTTTCTCATCGAACCCCGAGGGCACCGAGCGCTACTACATCTATGCCAGGCCCGACCGAGACGACTTGGCCACGGGCGACCTCCAGGCGCTCCAGGGCCTCACCATTGGCTGCAATCCCGGCGTTATGCAGACCTTCGTCGGCCAGCAGTGGCTTGCCGACGAAGGCATTACCTGCACCTATAAAGAAATAGCCAGTGGCGGCGGCCTCTTCGATGCGTTGGCAAACGGCGAGGTCGACGCCATCATCATGAACGACACGATCTCATCGCCTAGCGCCTCCCCCATGTTCTACGTAGGCTCAAGCGACTACTATTTCGCCGTCCCCAAAAGCCGCCCCGACCTTATGGACGATATCAATGCCGCCATGGCGGCAATCGCCCGATTCAACCCCCGCTACAATGACGAGGTCAAAGCAAATTACTCGGCCCAAAACAGCGGGTCATCATCACTTGACGGCGCCGAGGCCTCCTGGCTCAAAGCAAACGGCAACACCATCACGCTCGGCTATCTTACAAACCAGCTCCCCTACTGCACGCAAAATGACGATGGCGAAATGGAGGGGTCGCTTGCCTCGCTCGCGACGACGTTGCACGACAAGTTTGGCATTAACGTTAAAACAGTCGCCATCGCAGACACCAAACAAATGATCAAAGCCCTTTCAGAAGGCACCATCGATGTCGCCCTGCCATTCTTTCGTGACTACTGGCTCGCCGAACAGGTGGGGGTCATCCAGTCAAACTCGACGGGATCGGTCTCCCTGACCGCTATCCACAGCAGCAACGACCTGAGCAAGGACCTCAAGAACATCGCTTGCACAAAGAGCGCTATCGTCAACCGCTTTGAGCTCGAGAGCCTGTTCCCCGACGCGACGGTAACCGAGTACCCAAGCGGCAGCGAGATGCTCAAAGCCCTCAATAAAGGAGAGGCCAGTTGCATCATCGTCCCCAGTACGCGCCTGGAAACCATCCGCGACACCTACGACATCGAGGATTTCGAAACGCAGGAACTCACCAACACAGCAGAACTATCGTGCTTGATCTCGCGCGGCAATCCCCAACTCTTAGGAATCATTAATAAGGGTATCGTCAATGCCGGCGAATCGCTCTCCGCGAACAGTTATTCCCCCACATCGTATTCGGCTCAAGAATCCGATACACTTCGATTCCTCTATCGCAACCGCACCGCCATTGCCACCGTTATCATCTGCATTTTGCTGACCGGCATCGCCATCCTTGTCTGGTCGCTTCAACGCGCGCGGAAAGAGCGGCAGAAAGCCGACGCCGCCAACGCCGCCAAGACCGCGTTCCTCACGCGTATGAGCCACGACATCCGCACACCGCTCAACGGCATCTTGGGCCTTATTGAGATTGAGGAATTGAAAGAGGGCGATATAAAGGTCGCTCGCGAAAGCCGCGCCAAGGCGCGTGTCGCTGCCAACCACCTGCTTTCACTCATCAACGACATCCTCGAAATGGGCAGGATCGAGGAGCGCAAAGTGACACTCGAGCACGAATCGTTCAACCTCAAAGAGCTCTGCGATGATGCATTGGTGCTGTGCAAACTCCGCGCATCGGACCGCGGCATCACGCTGCTTAACACCAGCGAGCCCTATGCCGTCGACCAGAGTATGATCGGCAGCCCCACCCATATCCGCCGGATTATCATCAATCTGCTCGACAACAGTATCAAATACAACAAGCACGGCGGCACGGTCACCTTCTCCTCCACCGTCAAGCCGCTCAACGACGCACACGCACTCTTTTGTTTCACCATCGAAGACACCGGCATTGGCATGGCGCCCGAATTTTTGAAGCACATTTACGAGCCGTTTGCCCAAGAGGGCGACGACGCCCGCAGCAAATTCCAGGGAACCGGCATGGGCATGCCCATTGTCAAATCACTTATCGACATGATGGGCGGCACCATCGAGATCTCGAGCGAGCTCGGCGTGGGCAGCACGTTCACTGTCCAGATTCCGCTCGATGTCGACAAGAATCCTCAGGCACACATAATGCTAGTCGAGGCAATGCCCAACTGCTCGATTGCCTGCATGAACGTCCTGCTCGCTGAAGACAACGACCTGAATGCCGAAATTGCCCAGACGCTGCTGGAATCCGAGGACGTTGTGGTGACCCGCGCGGCCAACGGCAACGAGGTTGTCGACCTGTACCTGTCGCACCCCGCCGGCAGCTTCGACGCCATCCTCATGGAC
>CAKUCJ010000078.1 GCA_934643435.1 uncultured Collinsella sp. | reverse complement strand
GGCGCCATTAGGCAGTTCTGGAGCGAGACCTCGTGGGGCCCCATCGACTACCTACTGGTCGACATGCCTCCGGGAACAGGCGACGTCGCGCTCACCGTCTTCCAGTCGCTGCCGGTCGACGGCATCGTCATCGTCACAAGCCCGCAGGATCTGGTCTCGATGATTGTCGCCAAGGCGGTCAACATGGCCGAGAAGATGAACGTCCCCATTCTGGGTATCGTCGAGAACATGAGCTATATCGAGTGCCCCGATTGCGGCAAGAAGATCGAGGTCTTTGGCAAGAGCAAGCTCCCCGAGGTCGCCGAGCGCTACAACCTTGAGATCTTGGGCCAGCTCCCCATCAATCCGGCGCTCGCCGAGGCCTGCGATAAGGGCGAAGTTGAGACCGCGCTGCCCAATGGCATGCTGCCCCAGGCCGTCTCTGCCGTCGAGGCCATTGCCCCGCACGAAACCGACGAGGCCTAAGTGAACGCAAACGCCTTCTATGACGTCTTGGTAATCGGCGGCGGGGCCTCGGGTCTCGCCGCCGCCATTACGGCCGCACGCGCAGGCAAAAGCGCCTGCATCGTTGAGCGCGATGTCGCCTGCGGCCTTAAGCTCCTCGCGACCGGCAACGGACGATGCAACCTTTCGAACGAATCAATTGATTTCCAGCGGTACAACCATCCCGCGTTTGTTGAGTCCGTCATGGGCGCCCGGCCCGAGCAAGAGCTCGACAGTTTCTTCTCCTCGCTGGGCATCATGACGACCTCCGAGGAAGGCCGCCTGTATCCGCGCTCCCTTCGCGCCGAATCGGTACGCGACGCGCTTCTCAACGCCTGCAATCGCCTGGGCATCACCTTGATCTGCGCAGCAAGCGTTGCCTTGGCATCCAAATCCCCCAAGGGCTGGGCGCTCCAGATAGATCGTCCCGCGCGGGCACTCAAGGCAAAAAAGCACGACGACCGAAAAACGGAGGTCCGCTCGCTTCGGAAGGCGCTCGCCGACACTCCTCGCAAGAACGAGACGTTGCAAGCAAAGGCTGTGATTATCGCCACGGGCGGCAGCATCGCCGACATCGCGGAGGCGTTCGATCTTCCCCTCACGCCGCAGCACCCCGTCCTCTGCCCTGTGTCGGCATCGGTCGTCGGCGACCAGGCGGCGCTCAAGACGCTGGACGGCTTGCGCGTCCGCGCTCGCTTGACGCTCGCCCGCGATCATGAGGAGCTCTGGCACGAAGACGGCGAGATGCTCTTCCGCACCTTTGGTATCTCGGGCGTTGCCGTCTTCAATCTCTCCCGTCGTGTCCAGCACGGCGACACGATTCTGCTTGACGTCTTCCCCGACCTGTCCAAAGGCGAGCTGCTCGATATGCTCAACCAGCGAGTTGAGCTGCTCGGCGACTTTTCGCCCCGCGATCCCCGCTGGCTCGACGGTATGCTTGCCCCGCAGCTCTCTCACGTCGTCTGCACCGCATTCGAGCAGTGCCATCCTGGGTCGCACGATGTCATCCATCTCGTCTCGATCCTCAAGCACTTTAAGCTGCTCGTCGAGGGGACGACAGAGGAGCGGTCGGCCCAGGTCACGCGCGGCGGCGTGCCCATCGAGAGCGTCTCGGCTCCCAGCCTCTGCGTGAACAACGCGGCCGGCGCCCCACTCTACATCTGTGGCGAGGCACTCGATATCGATGCCGATTGTGGCGGCTTTAACCTTGCATGGGCCTGGATCTCGGGCATTCGCGCTGCCAGCAACCTGTAGCCGCGCAGTCTATAATCAAAACGCATTCGGGCCGTCTGGGACACCGGACGGCCTCTTTCTTGCATCTAAGGAGACCTCGATGATCGAAATCACCCAAGTCCACGCGTCACTCGATGAGGCCGGCAACGAAACCGCCTGCCTTGCCGTTGGCAGGCGCGCTGCCAAACGAGTCCTGAGATGCAAGGATTCCCAGATTGAATCTATTGAACTCCATCGCAAGTCTATCGATGCCCGCAAAAAGCGTGACGTCCATTTTATTTTGAGTTTTCGAGTTGAGCTGACAGGCCCCCACCTCGAACAGGAGGCGATCGATAGCGTTGCTGAGCGTGACCGCTCGCACATCCGCATGGTAAACGGCGAGACGCCTTCATTCCCCAGCCCTGTCCCGAATGCACCCAAGGAGCGTCCCGTCGTTGTCGGCGCCGGTTGCGCCGGTCTCTTCGCCGCCCTCACCCTTGCCGAAGCGGGCCTGAAACCCCTGCTCATCGAGCGTGGCGACCCCGCACTTCGCCGCTCGAAAGCGATTGATCTCTTTCTTAAGGAGCGCATCCTCGACCCCGAAAGCAATATCCAATTTGGCCTGGGCGGCGCAGGGACCTTCTCGGACGGCAAGCTCAATACGGGAACCAAGAATCCTGCCCATCGACTGATTCTTGAGACCTTCGTCGAAGCGGGCTCACCTCGCGACATCCTGTGGGACGCCAAGCCGCACATTGGCTCCGACATTCTCCCTACCGTCGTCACCAACATTTCCCAACACATCGAGCAGCTCGGTGGAACTGTCCGTTATCGAACGAGGCTCGTCGATATTCGAACCGATGCATCCGGCGCCATCACCGGCATCGATGTCCAACCGCCCCAAGAAACCACAAGCGAGACAATCGCCACAAAACATCTCATTCTCGCCTGTGGCCATTCCGCCCGCGACGTATTCGAGCTTCTCAAGGAACGCAACGTTGCCCTCGCGCAAAAGACCTTTGCCATGGGCGTACGCATCGAGCATCCGCAGCACGACATCGACCGTGCCCAATATGGCACTTCGGCAGGGCATCCGGCACTCGGTGCAGCCCCCTACAAGCTTGTCGCCCATCTTCCCAACGATCGCAGCGTGTTCTCGTTTTGCATGTGCCCCGGCGGGCAGGTTGTCGCGGCTTCTTCCGAGCAGGGCCATCTGTGTGTCAACGGCGCCAGCCTCAATGCCCGCGACGGACGCAACGCGAATGCCGCCCTACTCGTTAACGTAACGCCCGACGATCTTCCCAGCGATGATCCGCTTGCAGGTATTGAGCTCCAGCGCGCCTGCGAGGCGGCCGCCTATCGCCTGGGCGGCTCCAACTGGAGCGCACCGGCACAGCTCGTCGGAGATTTCCTTTCCGGACGCCCCAGCACGGCGCCCGGAAAGGTGAAGCCCACCTATCCACTTGGCGTGACCTGGACGGCAATCGATGAAGCCCTCCCGCAGCATATCGTCGAATCGCTCCGTTTGGGAATCCCCCTGCTCGGTAAGAAGCTGCGTGGCTATGACCGCCCCGATGCGGTCCTCACTGGCGTAGAGACGCGTTCGAGCTCGCCTGTCACCGTCACCCGCGATCGAGCATGCCACGCCGTGTCGACCCTGGGCCTTTACCCTTGCGGCGAGGGTGCCGGATATGCCGGAGGCATCATGAGTGCCGCCACCGACGGCATCCGTTGCGCTGAGGCACTGATAGCAGACCTCTAGCACACGAACTCCCGCACCCGAATGACACAGGCCCCGAGCTCCACAGGGAACTCGGGGCCTGTTCGTTACTTCTTGAATCGTGCGCCCTGGCGCTTTCTGCCCGAAGCAAAGGTAGAGCCCTTGCGAGCCTGCGATCGCAAACGCTCGATCGTTTCGTCCTCAGATGCGCCCTCGAGCATCGCCCGAATCTGAACGACGGCATCGCGCAGACGCGCCGCCTCCTCAAAGTCCATAGCGGCGGAAGCATTACGCATGTCTTCCTCCATGGTCTCGACGATTCGCACGAGCTCGTCATGCGGCAGCCCTTCGAGCTGCTCGGCAAGTGTCTGTTCGGGCGCCACCGTCTCCGGCACGGCAGCCTCGCCGTTTTCATCGGGCGTATAGAACGCGCCGTGACCCAGCGAATCGCCTTTCGAGCGCCCCTTGGAGCCCACGGTCTTTTCGGCCTCGGCAATAAAGCTCGAGATGTCGTTAATGGCTTTGCGAACCGTCTTAGGCACAATGCCATGCTCTTCGTTATAGGCCATCTGAATCTCGCGACGGCGCTGCGTCTCCTCGATGGCCTCTTTCATCGAATCGGTCACGACGTCTGCGTACATGATGACTTCGCCGTCGGCATTACGTGCCGCGCGGCCAATCGTCTGAATCAGCGAACGGCGGTTGCGCAAGAAGCCCTCCTTGTCGGCATCGAGAATTGCCACCAGCGAGACCTCGGGAAGGTCCAGGCCCTCGCGAAGCAGGTTGATGCCAACGAGAACATCAATCTTTCCCTCGCGCAGCGTACGCAGGATCTCGACGCGATCCATCGTCGCCGTATCGGAGTGCATGTAATTGACCTTAATGCCGGCATCAAGCAGATGGTCGGTCAGGTCCTCTGCCATGCGCTTGGTGAGCGTCGTCACCAGCACGCGTTCCTTGCGAGCCACCCGCTCGCGAATCTCGTCCTCAAGGTCGTCAATCTGGCCGCGAACTGGACGCACATCAATCTTGGGGTCGAGCAGACCGGTCGGACGAATAATCTGCTCAACATCGTTTTGGCTGACACGCAGTTCATAGTCACCCGGCGTGGCCGAAACATAGATGAACTGGGGAATCCTCGCCTCAAACTCATCGAAACGAAGCGGGCGGTTATCGAGTGCCGAGGGCAAACGAAAACCGTGCTCCACCAGCGTCACCTTACGCGAACGGTCGCCTTCGTGCATACCGCGAATCTGCGGCACCGTCACATGGCTCTCGTCGATGATGCAGAGCATGTCCTTGGGAAAGTAATCGATCAGGGTAAACGGCGGCTCGCCCGGCTTGCGCCCGTCCAGATGACGTGAGTAGTTCTCGATACCGTTGCAAAAGCCCATGGTCTCGAGCATCTCGAGATCATAATCGGTGCGCTGCTGCAGACGCTGTGCCTCGAGCAGCTTATCGGTCGCCTTGAGCTCGGCCACGCGTTTCTCGCACTCTTCGCTGATTGATTTCAGGGCCGCCTTGACCTTAGGCTTCTCAGTCACGTAGTGCGAGGCCGGCCACACCGGAATGGCTTCGTATTCGCGCAGCATCTCACCGGTGACCTCATCAATCTCGGCAATCAGCTCGACCTCGTCGCCAAAAAACTCAAAGCGCAACGGGTGCTCGGCATAGGGCGGATACACGTCAACGACATCACCGCGCACGCGGAAGGTGCCGCGCGCCAAATCATAGTCGTTGCGATCGTACTGAATATCAATGAGCGCATGGATAAAGTCATCGCGCTCGAGCGGCACCTTCTTGTCGACGTTCGGCGCTAGACCCGCATAGTCCTCGGGAGAGCCAATGCCATAGATGCACGAAACCGATGCGACGACGATCACATCGCGTCGAGAAAGCAGCGATGCGGTGGCCTGATGGCGCAGCATCTCGACCTCTTCGTTAATCGAGGAGTCCTTCTCGATATACGTATCGCTTTGCGGCACATACGCCTCGGGCTGATAGTAGTCGTAGTACGACACAAAATAGACCACGGCGTTGTTGGGAAAAAATTCCTTGAGCTCGCTTGCAAGTTGAGCGGCGAGGGTTTTATTGGGAGCCATGACCAGTGTCGGCTTACCCAAAGCCTCGATGGTCTTAGCCATCGTAAAGGTCTTGCCCGAACCAGTCACGCCCAGCAAAACCTGATAGCGATCTCCGTCCCTCACGCCCTGCACAAGCGACTCAATGGCCTTAGGCTGGGAACCAGCGGGCTCGTATGGAGACACGACCTCAAACGGCACCTCAGAGCCCTCAACGCCAAAGCGCTTGAGTTCTCCGCCAACACGCTCTACTTCAAATTCCGCCATGGATACTCCTAACTCATATATCTGCAGTATACGCAGGCGGCAGGCATAGTCCTATACGAACTGATCGGGATAAAGGGTCTTGTAGCGGACCCAGGCGTTATTGACGCGAATCAGATACGCCTGCGTCTCGGGGAAGGTGATCGCGTTATGCAACGACGTGTTCTGTTGCGCCCACCCATCGACATTGCCCATGCCGGCGTTATAGGCGGCAATGGCACTGTCAGTCGACCCGTTAAAATACGTTAGAAGATACGAAAGATACGCACAGCCAAACTCGATGTTCGTAGCGGGATCGTTAAGGTTGTCGGCTGAATACTCGCTACCATCGACAAGGCCCTTGGCAATCATATCCTGAGCCGTCTCGGGCATCAGCTGCATCAATCCCTGAGCGCCCTGA
>CAKUCJ010000077.1 GCA_934643435.1 uncultured Collinsella sp. | reverse complement strand
ACCCTGTACGGTTCACCGCTAATTCATAACGAAACTTACGCGGCGACTTTGGTGCCCTTGTTCTCGTCGATAAAGAAGCGCTTGTACCAGATGAGGAACGTCAGCGTGGTGTAGATCTTGCGCTGGTTGAGCGCGTGACCCTCAAAGTGATCGTCAAGCAGCTTCATGAGCGCATCGGTATCGAAGAAGTCTGCTGCCCACGGCGCGGTGAAGTACTCCTTAACGTAGTCGTAGTACTTCTGCTCGCGCAGCCAGAACTTGACCGGTACGGGGAAGCCTACCTTCTTGCGCGTTGCCCACTCGTCGGGCAGCGTTCGGTTGGCGGCGTGACGCAGGACGAGCTTGCAGCCCTCTTCGTTAACGCGATAGTTAGCGGGGATGTGCTCGGCAAACTCCATGACCTTCTTATCCAAGAACGGAACACGAAGCTCCAGAGAATGCGCCATGCACATCTTGTCGGCCTTGAGCAGGATATCGCCCGGCAGCCACATGTTCATGTCCAGATACTGCTTCTTGGAAAGCTCGCAGCAGTTGGGAACCTGCTTGTAGTACTCAGCGCACATCTCGGCGGCATTTTTGCCGGTGTCGTATGCGGGCTTAAGCACCTCGTCGACCTCGGACGGATCAAACACCTTTGCCTGGCCCACATACCAGCGCTCGGGGACCTCGGCACACTTGGTCAGGAAGTTGTGGCCCTTAAAGTAGGGGAGATGCTGAACGAGCGAGCCCAGGGCGCGGCGAATGCCGAGCGGCACGCGCTTCTTAAAGGAGCGCATCTCGGGGGTGTCCTCGTACCACTCGTAACCGGCAAACAGCTCGTCAGCGCCTTCGCCCGAAAGGACGACGGTAACCTCCTCGGCAGCCATCTGGGCCAGATAGTACAGCGGTACGCTGGAGAGGTTCGACTGCGGCTCGTCCATGTGGTACTGGATATCAGGCAGCGCGTCGAAGAACTCGTCGGCGGTAATCATCTTGCGCACGTTCTTGATGCCCAGCTTGTCGGAAAGCTCGGCAGCGTAGTTGGTCTCGTTGAAGTTCTTGTAGTCAAAGCCGACGGAATAGGTCGTGTCGGGCATGAGGCAGGCGGCAATGTAGCTGGAATCGACGCCGCCGGAGAGGAACGAACCAACCTTGACGTCGGCGATGCGGTGCGCGGCGACGCTCTCGTGCACGACCTTGTCGCACTCGTCCACGTACTCCTCGAAGGTCTTGGAGTTGTCGTCGGTAAAGTCGCAGCTCCAGTAACGCTTGATGTCCATGGTGTTGGTCGTTAGGTCGTATGTAAAGCAATGCGCCGGGGCAAGCTTGAACACGCCCTTAAAGAAGGTCTCCTCCGTGGCGGGGAACTGCAGTGTGAGGTAGGGGCGCAGCGCGTCGTGGTTGACGGCCTTCTCGAACTTGGGGTGGTCCAGGAAGCTTTTAATCTCGGAGCCAAACAGCAGCGAGCCGTCGGGGGCCTGGTAGTAATAGAACGGCTTGATGCCAAAGATGTCGCGGGCGCCAAAGAGCTTGTTCTTGTTCTGGTCATGAATCACAAACGCGTACATACCGCGCAGGCGGTTGACCAGGTCCTCGCCCCACTCCTCGTAGCCGTGCACCAGAACCTCGGTGTCGGCGTTGCAGTGGAAGACGTAGCCGGCTGCCTCCAGCTCGGCGCGAAGCTCCTGGAAGTTGTAGATCTCGCCGTTAAAGACGATCGTGACTTTGCCGTCGTCGCTCGACATGGGCTGAGCGCCAGCCTCGGAGAGGTCGAGAATCGAAAGACGGCGGAAGCCGAGGGCAACGTTATCGACGATGTGCTGGCCACCCATATCCGGACCGCGATGGATAATGCGATCCATCATGGCTGTGAGAACCAGCTCGCTCTGTTCATCTGTACCGGTAAAACCGACAAAACCGCACATGCAAGATCCTTTCTGCTGACGGCTCAGGTGCACTGCCGCAAGGCTAGCAGCAGTCAGTGTCAATTAATCTTTACTATGATGACAATCTTTTGTTTCGTGATAGGGCATAAGCGCCGAGCGGACCGAAAAAACCACGGCCCGCGCTTTGAGTGAAGCGGAGGGCCGTGGCTGCGAACGCTGTGTGCGCGAGGGCGCGAGGGTGCGAGAGAGGTTAGCGCTTGCTGCGCTCGGCCAGGTGTCGCTCAATCTTGGTGACAACGTGGATGAGCGGAATCGTCACGACCAGATAGTAAAGTGCGGCGCAAATGTAGGGCGTGATGTTGCCCGTGGTCGCCGTGAGGTTTTTAGAGAACAGCATGAGCTCCATGACGCCGACGCTCGAAAGCAGCGACGTGTCCTTATAGAGCATGACGAATTCGCTGGTCATGGTGGGGATGACGCAGCGTACCGCCTGCGGAATCACGATGCGCGACATCACTTGGGGCCATGTCATGCCAAGCGAATAGGCGGCCTCGGACTGCCCATGCGGCACGCTTTCGATACCGGCACGGAAGATTTCGGCGAGATAGGCCGAGCAGTTAATGGCGAGCACACCAATGCCGAGCGGCAGGTTGGGCACATTGAGGCCGATCATGGGGAACCCAAAGAATGCTATGTAGATCTGCAGGAAGAGTGGGGTTCCGCGCAGGACATTGATGTATGTCACGGCGACGCCGCGCAGCACACGGCTATTGCTGATTTTCATAAAGGCAAACAGCAGGCCGATGGGAATGGCAAGCGGAAAACCGATGGCGGTCACGGCGAGCGCGATGCCCCAGCCCTTAAAGAGCGAGGCGATCGAAGTGACGATGATCTGCGGCTTGCAGAACATGCCTAAAAACGGGTTGGAGTTCCACGCCGCGACCCAAGGCTGGGCATCGAGCCAAGCAACGATTTCTTGTACGGTGGTGCTCTCCGAGACGCTGATCGTGGGACTCTCGGGCAGCTCGTGCTTGGTCCCGTCGGCGACATAGCTGCCGGTGACGGCGTAGGCGCCTGCGCTACTGGGGAACACGACGTCGGGGACGACGACGCGAATCTGTGCGCCGGCCGCGACGGGCTCGGCGAACTTGATGATGAGCCTTGAGCCGTCGAGCGAGCACGATGCCTTGACGCTCGTCTGGTTAAGGCCGTCGAGTAGTGTGACCTTGGCGTCGGTGCTTTCGAACGATCCGCCCTCGGGCAGTTCGAGCGTAATTTGCGAAACGTCGCCCTCGTCGCTGCCCGTTGTCGCCTCCCAGGTCAGGCGGGTTGCGATGCCGCCAAGAACGCCGTTGCCGCTGTCTTCGTTTGACTTGGCGGTTGCCGAGGTGACGGCGAGTGACGCGCCCGTCGCGTCGTCCGTGCTCGAGGCGCCCTCGCTATCTGACCCGCTCGTGGGCGCCATGCCAAACCACTTCTCGTACAGTTTGTCGTAGGCGCCGGAGCTCTTGATCTTGGCAAGGGCATCATTGATGGCCTGCGTCAGCTCGGGGTTGTCCTTGGAGACCGCAATGCCAAACTGCTCGCCGGTTGGAACCTCTTTGATGATCTCCATGCCGGTAAAGGAGTTCGAAACCATCCACTGCTCAACGGGCAGGTCGCACACGACCGCCTGACACTGACCGCTCATGACGGCGGTGAAGGCTGCCGTCCAGTCGTCAAAGTTGACGGTGGTTGCCTGTGGCAGATTCTCGATTGCCCATTCTTCGGACGTGGTGCCCGACTGCACGGCAATTTTGACGTCCGATGCGTTGAGGCCATCGACCGTGTCGTATCCGGTGCCCTTTGCAACCGCGACGCCCTGGTTGGAGTCGATGTAGGGGTCGGTGAAGTCGGCCTCTTCCTTGCGCTCGTCGGTGATAGTGATATTGCATGCGCCGACGTCGGTCTTAACGCCCTGTTTGACCATGGGGATGATGCTGTCGAACTTTTGCGCCGGCAGGTAGTTGAGTTCCAGGCCGAGCTCGTCTGCGATCATGCCCATGAGCTCATAGGTAAAGCCCTGGTCATCGCCGGAATCGTTGACGTATTCAAACGGGGGCGTGGCGAGGTCGCTTGCGACGGTCAGTTTGCCAGCCTCGACGAGCGCGTAGCTGCCCGAGGTGTCCTGAGAGGACGAGCAGCCGCTCGTTCCGATGATGGCGGCAAGGACTACGGCGACTGCCATGAAGGCGCAGGCGATATGCCAGGTCGATAGGACGCGTGCAGAATGGTGGCGACGTTTGACGTGTCGTTTCATTTGGAATCCTTTGCTTAGGGCATGATGGGTCAACATTGCAGGTCAATGAGGCGCATCAAGACAGTTGGGCAAAGAATAACACCCGGAATGCTTCGATTTTATGCGATGTGGAGTCTGTTGCCAGTTATTAACCCATGGCGCAGTCCATGCAATTTTTTAGGAGGCTGCAATGCCCACAAGGTCAGGTGGCATATTAGGATGGTTGATAATACAGGGGGCGTGACCGATTTCGCTTGAGACGGTTTTGCCTTTTTAAGGTTAGGTTTAACGAGAGAGGTCGTTATATGTCGGGTGTGACGCAGGAGAAGCTGGCTTTGATGCGCTACGTGGAGCTGCTCGAGGCCGAGGGCCTCGTTGCCTTCAAGCCGGATTCCATGTGCGACCAGTACATAGAGTTTGCGACCGACGACTCGCGCCAAGTGCGTCCGGGGACGCTGTTCGTTTGCAAGGGCCGTGCGTTTAAGCGCGAGTATCTGGTCTCGGCGATTGCCGATGGCGCCGTGGCGTACGTGTCCGAGGTCGATTACGGCGTCGATGTTCCCGCCGTGATCGTCAACGATATCCGTCGCACGCTTGCCGTGGTGGCGGACGCCTACTACGGTCACCCCTCGGGCAAGGTGAAGGTTTGCGCCTTTACCGGCACTAAGGGCAAGTCGACCTGCAGCTTCTACCTGCGCGGCATTCTCGCCAACGAGGCAAAGCTCACGGGCTGTCATCGACCCGCTCTGAATACGGGCATTGAGTTCGACGACGGAATCGAGGCGGGCCCTTCCAAGCTGACGACCCCCGAATCCTTCCTGCTGCAGTCTCGCATCGCGCATGCAGCGGAGGCGGGTGCTCCGTGGCTGGTTATGGAGGCATCGAGCCAGGGCCTCAAATATGAGCGCACAGGCAAGATCGCCTTTGAAGTTGGCGCCTTTACCAATATCGGCGAGGACCATATTTCGCCGATTGAGCATCCGACGCTCGAGGACTACTTTGCTAGCAAGCTTAAGATCTTCTCGCAAAGTCGCTTCGCTGTGGTTAATCTCGACATGGATAAGGTCGACCGCGTGCTCGAGGCGGCATCTCGTTGCGAGCGTACGGTGACGTTCTCCCTGACCGACGAGCGTGCCGACGTGTTTGCGCTGGCGATTCGCAATAGCGACCGCGGCGTGGTGGCAACGGTGCGCACACCCCGCTTTACGCGTGACATCGCGATTCCCACGCCGGTTAAATTTAACGTGTCCAATGCGCTTGCCGCCATTGCCTGCGCCGAGGCCCTGGACATTTCCGAGGAGGGTATCGTTCACGGCTTTGAGGGCGTCTTCGTTCCCGGTCGCATGGAGCTCTACCCGTCTGCGTCGGGCAAGATTTTGGGCGTCGTCGACTTTGCCCATAACGGCATGAGCCTCGAGACACTTTTGCGCGACCTGCGCGAGAACTATCCCGAGCGCGAGCTTGCGGTCGTCTTTGGCGCTACGGGCGGCAAGGGTGTCGATCGCCGCACCACGATGGGCATCGCCGCCGGTAAGTATGCCGATCGCATTGTGATTACCGAGGATGACCCCGGCCCTGAGGATGTTGAGGATATCTGCGTCGAGATTGCGCGCAACGTTCAGGCCCAGGGAAACGATAATTGGCAGATTGTGACTGACCGCGCCGCCGCCATCGAGACGGCCGTGCGTGAGACCGAGCGACCCGCCGTGGTTATCGTGACCGGCAAGGGCGAGGAGGAGCGTATGCTGCGCAAGAACGGGCCCGAGCCCTGCGAGCGCGACGGCTCGGTCCTCAAGCGCATCCTTGCGGCGTACGATGCCTAAACTCTGCTGTTGTTAAGCTGGCGCTTGCGGGCGCTCGACGCCCGATGACGCAATGCCTTTCAGGCGTGTTTACCTTAGGGAAAACACGCTATCAAGATCAAATCCCTTCAACGTAAACGGAGTGACCATGTCCCACAACACCCTGCCGACCGTCGCTGAGCTTTCGGGCGAGATGCGCGAGCGTCTTGCCAAGGT
>CAKUCJ010000076.1 GCA_934643435.1 uncultured Collinsella sp. | reverse complement strand
CCCATCCACACCGTGGTGCTCACCGCGCTCACCAAGTTCGACGGCTACAAGATGCGTCGCCTGCGTGCCCGCGAGTTCCATCAGATCGCCGGCCGCGCCGGTCGCTCGGGCTTTGACACCGAGGGCATGGTCATCGCCGAGGCGCCGGAGCACGAGATCGAGAACGCCAAGCTCATGGCCAAGGCGGGCGACGACCCCAAAAAGCTCCGTAAGATCAAAAAGAAGAAGGCCCCCGAGGGCTTTGTCACCTGGAACAAGCAGACCTTTGAGCGCCTGATCGAGACGCAGCCCGAAACGCTCAAGCCGCGTCTGCGCATCACGCATTCCATGGTGATCAGCGTGGTCGAGCAGGGTGGCGACGCTCGCGCCCGCGTGCACGACCTCATCGAGACGAGCCTGCAAACGCCCGAGGAAAAGGCCAAGCTCGAGGTTCGTGCCGACGAGATCTTCGCCACGCTCATCGACTCCGGCGTCGTCGTGCGCACCGAGGTGCCGCCCGCACCCGACACTCCGGCTGACGCCGCGCCCGACATCGACTACGCGCTGACGGTCGACCTGCCCGAAGACTTTGCGCTCGATCAGCCGCTATCGCCGTTCCTTCTCGCCGCGCTGGAGCTGCTCGACCCCGAGAGCGAGACCTACACCATGGACCTCATCTCGATGGTTGAGGCCACGCTCGAGGACCCCAAACAGGTGCTGCGCGCACAGGAGCGCGCCGCGCGCGACCGCGCTATGGCCGAGATGAAGGCCGACGGCGTGGAGTACGAGGAGCGCCTGGAACGCATCCAAGATGTCACCTACGAAAAGCCGCTCGAGGACTTGCTCGACGCCGCCTTTGATAAGTACTGCCAAGAAGTGCCCTGGGCCAACGACTACCAGCTCTCGCCCAAGAGCGTCCTGCGCGACATGCTGGAGAGCGCGAGCGACTTTAAGGGCTATATCCAAAAACTCGGCATCGCCCGCTCCGAGGGCATTCTGCTGCGCTACCTGGCCGAGGCCTACCGCTCGCTCGACCGCACCGTACCGATCGAAAAGCGCGACGAGCGCTTGCGCGACATCATCTCGTGGCTGGGCTTCGTGGTGCGCTCGGTGGACTCGAGCCTGGTGGACGAGTGGGAGAACGCCGGCAACCCGGCCGCCCTCGACGCCGCGCCGCCCCAGGGTATCGACGAGGTTGTAGCAGACCGCCGCGGCTGCACCCTGCTGGTGCGCAACGCGCTCTTCCGCCGCGTGTCCCTTGCGGCCCGCGGACACGTCCGCGACCTGGGCGAGCTCGACGAGGACTGGGGCATGAGCGAGGTCCGCTGGCAAAAGGCGCTCGACGTCTACCATGAGCAGCACGAGGAGATCCTCACCGACGGCGACGCCCGTAGCTCGGCGATGTTTACCATCGACGAGAGCGATGAGAAGACCGATCACGTGTGGCACGTGCACCAGATTTTTGCCGACGAGGATGGCGACCACGACTTTGGCATCATGGGCGATGTCGATCTGGACGCCACGCAAGACGGCGGCGAGGTCATCTTCACCCACTACCGCGTCGGCTTTATCGAGGACCTGCTCGAAGACTAGCCCAGCGTGGCGGAACGAAACGAAGCGGGGCCGCTGGCAACATCGCCAGCGGCCCCGCTTTTTGCACTATATGCTATCCCCTACTCAGCATCCTCGACCTCATACGAATCGGCCTCGGCGGGCTCATCGCCCGTGCCCGTTGCCGTCTCGCGCGCCTCGTCAAACGCCGCCTTCATGGTCTTGTTGCCCCAAGTGAGCTTGCGGATTGTAAGCTCATCAGCCTTGTTGTGGGCCAGGCGCAGGTTCTCGGTGCTGCGACGCAGGTCGTCCTTGGTCTTCTCGAGCTGTTTGATGGCAGCGTCGATCTCCTTGATGGCCGATTCGAACTGTTTGCTCGCCAAGTTGTAGTTGCGCGAGAAACCATCCTTGAACTTTTCCATCTTGGCTTCGAAGTTCGTCACATCGATGTTCTGCTGTTTGTACTCCGCCAGTTCCCGCTTATAGCGCAGCGAGCCCATAGCGGCGTTGCGCAGCAGCGTGATCATCGGGATGAAGAATTGCGGGCGGATCACATACATCTTCTCGTAGCGATAGCTCACGTCCACGATGCCGGCGTTATAGAGCTCGCTCTCGGGCTCGAGCAGGGTGCAGAGCACCGCATACTCGCAGCCTTTCTGGCGGCGATCGTGGTCGAGTTTCTTAAAGAAGTCCTCGTTCTTGTGCTTGGTCGCGGTTTCGTCATTCTCGTTTTTCATCTCGAACATAATCGAGATGATCTCGTTGCCGCTCGCGTCGCACTCCCGGAAGATGAAGTCACCCTTGGTGCCCTCGGATGCATCGTTGTCTTTCTCAAAATACGCGTTGGGAAACGCCGTCATGCGCAGGCGATTAAACTCGGTCTCACAGTGCTGCTCGAGCGACTCGCCCACCATCTTGGTGGACAGGCGAACCTTCATGTCCTTTAGGCGCTCAATCTCTTCGTCCTTATAGCGAATCAGCTCATCGCTCGCACGCTTAGCTTGTGCAAGCTCGAGCTCGTGGGCAGCCTTGGCTTGCTCCTCGCGAGAATCGCGCACCGCAAGCTCGCTCGTGAGCTTCGCGCGCGCCTCATCGCGCTCACGCTCCGCTGCGGCAACCGCCTCCGACAGGTTCATTTTTGCCGTCAGCTCTTGCTCGCGCAGCTGGGCGCGCAGACCCTCTGCCTCCTGCGCAGACTGAGCCTTTGCAGCGGAGAATTTCTCCTGCACCTTCGCCTGATAGTCGGCAAGCGTGCGCTCGGCTTCGCTGTGAGCAGCAGCGAGCTCGCGCTGCGACTCGGCGGCCGCAGCGGCGAGCGCCATCTCCTGGGCCTTGTCTGCCGCGGAGAGTTTCGCCTGCAGCTCGGCAATCTGGGCATCACGTGCGGACAGGTCGTTTTGAGCGGCGTTACGCGCCGCGGCCTCGGCAAGCTTGGCTTCGTCGTCCTTGCGTCCCAGCTGCGCACGCAGGTTGTCAATCTCGCGCTGGAGCTCAGCATTCTCCTTTTGAGCATCGGCACGGGCCTCAACAGCCGCACGCTGACTTGCGCTCTCACGCTCTGCGGCAGCACCCTCGAGCTTGGCACGCAGCTCGGCAAGCTCGGCGTCGCGCTTGGCAACTTCTTTCGCCATCTCCTGAGCCGCAGCATTTTTCTGCTCAGCGAGCTGAGCGTTGCGCTGAGACTCCGCCTCTTGCAGGGCAGCCGTAGAACGTGAACGCTCGAGCTCCAGCGCCTGCTCGCCTTCGCGCTGGACAGTCTTCACACGTTCGTCAAGGTCATGCGAAAATTCAGCATCGCGCACCTGTTTGACGATGTCCGCATAGCCGGACGCATCAACCTTAAAGACTTCGCCGCAATGCGGGCACTTGATCTCGTTCATAGCAGCTCCTTGTGAACGCAAATTTCAATCGCCTACACTCTACCGCGCCATGCGGACAAAAAAGGCGCCGCCGCCAGAATGGCAACGACGCCAGAACCACCACAAAGGTGCCTGTCCCCATTGTGGTGGTTTTGATCTTTACAGGTCGCGGTAGTCGATCAGACGCAGGTCGTCCTGAGCCTCGAGCCACGCCCGCAGCTCGGGGTCGATCAGCGCATCGACCTCCTTGGTACGATCGGTCGTAAGCGAGCTATTCTCTAGGATAAAGCGATCGAGATAACCCGGATGGCACACGAAGACGACCGTCTCGCCATCGGCCATCTCGCGAACCGTCTGCATAATCGAGTCCTTAGGCTCGTAGCCCGGCTCCATCGAATGCATCACCATGCGCAGATCGGTGTCTCCGCAGTGCACCACGGCCGTGGGGTCGAAGCTCGCCTTTTGCTCCTTAAGGCCCAGCTCCTGTGCCACCGCCGAAATCGCTCGATTGAGGTTTTTGCTCATAACGGCGTGGGCCTCAAAGTAATCGGGCTCGCGACCCGCGATCTCGACAAAGCGGTCATGCTGCGTACGAATCTCAATGCAGGCCTCGTCAAAATCGATGAGCTCCTCGCCGCGCTTAAAATGATCACGGAACGTGCGGCTGCTATGGAACTGACCGTTCTCGTCGAGCAGGCTCGGAATAAGCGCGGGATCGGCGCACGGTTTGCCCAGACACACGTTGGTATGCTGGCCCACCGCAATGCCGGCATCCGCCACGAGCGACCAGCCGCGCTCAGCCTCGGGCATATTGGGCATCAAGCCCGCCGAGCGCACCAGGCCCTCGTTGACACTGCGGGCAATCCCCAGGTCAACGGCGTACGAATAACCGATATCGTCGGCACGAATCAGCAGTTGCTTCATCAACAGCTCCAATCTATGGAAAAACCACCACAAAGGTGCCTGTCCCCTTCGTGGTGGTTTGAGGGCTACAGTCCAAAGAAGCTCAAGATCTGGTCTCGGCTTACGGGCTTGTAGTTGTTGGCGTCGAGGCCGACATCGTAGCGGCAAATGGGGCGCTCACGGTCACGGTTGCGCGTGTTGGTGCGGTCTCCTCTACTGTGAATGTGACCGTGCAGCATGATGGCGCCGCGCGCTTTACCGTTCCAGCTGAGCATGGGGTAGTGGCTCAGAACCAAGCGATGTCCCTTGGCATAGCCGGGGGCAATCTCCAGGTAATCGCGCACGTCATCCCAAATGTGCGGTGCATCCGGATCTTCCCAATCGCCGTCATGGTTACCACGGATAAGCGTGACGTTTTGGCAGGCAATACGCTCACGCAGGCGCATGGCCTCCGCCATGGGCGAGCGATATGTAAAGTCTCCCAGGATATAGAGACGGTCGTCCGCAGCCACGCACTCGTTAATAGCGTCAATAACCTTGCGGTTCATCTCCTCGACCGAGACGAACGGCCGATCCATATCGTGCAGGATATTCGTATCGCCCAAGTGCAGGTCGGCGGTAAACCACATCATCGTCTGTGTCCTCATTTCGCAACGCGTTTTACTGAAACAAGTATACAGACGCTTTAACAGGACCGCCTAGCCAAAGAGCCCGCCAAACAATCCACGGCGGCGCTTGTCATTCTTTTTCGATACGTCGACTTGCGCGTTCTTATCCTTCAGCTTTTTGCGATCCTGCTCCAGCTCATCGTCATCAAGCAGCAAGTCCCACTCAAACGGATCATCCGTCAGATCGAACAGGTCGTCGTCATCAAACATGGCAGTCTCCCCTAGCGGCTAGCGGGCATCCGCCACATAAAGGCCAACGCGCACCTGATGCCAGGGGCTGCGCTCGGGCGCAACCTGCTGCACGCGGGCCTCAAACACATCTTCGTGCCCGTAATACATCATCACGGACAGCGGGCCGACCTCGTTTCCCGGAACATAGCCGAGCTTAGTCTTGCCGTAATAGATCGCAACCGCCTCGGGATCATGGGGATTATCGCGCTCGGCACACAGCGTCAGCTTGTCGCCAGCCTTAAGATCGCCCAGCACCAAAGCGCCGTCGGCATACTGAAAACCTGCGATATGGAAAGACAACAGAACACGTGAAGGCTCGTACATAGCAACTCCTCTAACGGCCGGAATACCCGGCGCTTAACCTTACTGAGAAGTCTACGAGCCCGTGCGGACACATATTTACCCCGCGGAAGTACCTTTTCGCCCGCTCGCCGAAGTGCTTGCATGACAGAGCGCTTGCGGATAAGATAGGGGACGGATGGCACCCGTTGCCGCGGGTCTTGCCAACTCCAGTACACGTTTACATCGTGAGAAGTGGCCGTCTTCGCTTACGCGGGGGCGGCTATTTCGTTCGGCCGATAAACAGGCCGAGTTCGATAGCCGCGATCAACAACGCCAATAACGAAATAGCATCGCTTACGCTCATACCAATTCCCTTCTAAAGGGAGTTGGCCCATCCGTGCCCCATAGCAGTAGTCTAACGCAAATTGCCGGCAATAGGAACACCTGTTCGTATTGCCGGCGCCTTTTTCTAATGCACAAACATGCGCACGAATTTGCGCTTCCAGCTTGCGTAGGGAGCGTAGCGGAACGGCACGTCCAGCCACGTCGCCTTGCTCACGATGCTCTTCTTATGGCTAAACGTATCGAAACTCTCGCGGCCATGGTACTGCCCCATGCCGCTCGCGCCCATACCGCCAAAGCCCATATGGCTCGTAGCCAGATGCATGATGGTGTCGTTAACGCAGCCGCCGCCAAAGGGCACGTAGCGCACAAAGCGCCGCTGCACCGCGCGATCCCGGCT
>CAKUCJ010000075.1 GCA_934643435.1 uncultured Collinsella sp. | reverse complement strand
TAACAAAAAAGCTCGCCGGCTAGGCCGACGAGCTGCAAGTTCTTGGTCGCGGGGGCAGGATTTGAACCTACGACCTCCGGGTTATGAGCCCGGCGAGCTACCAGACTGCTCCACCCCGCAATGTCTGGGCGCCTCATGTGCGCAAGAAAGAATATTACGCGGGACTTCGGTAAACGGCAAGGAAAATCTCGTAGAGCATAATTCCTCCATATCTTGAACACCCCTGGCGCAAGGCAGGCACGTTACACTCCCAGCCCATCTCATCAAACACCAAGTCGCCACGCGCCAACACGGCGGCACTGCTAAAAGTCGGATTCATCGATGAAGAGATCTGTGTAATACCGATGCACCCCGGCACCTTTGCGGGCCGAAGCAACCGCCAACGCAAACGCGCGGTCGAGCGGCAAGCCGCACATGAGGTGATACTCAAACTCTGCGGAAAAGGTGCCGCCCGCGGACCTCACCACATAATCCGGGCATGTACGGAAATCTTCGTTCCAGGGCAGCTCGTCGCACCAAGGCAGCTCAGCCCATTGAGCGTAGCGTTCGCGCTCAATGGGCGCCTCCATCGCGGCAAGGCGCTCGGCAGTCACATCCTTCGCTGCGGCGTGACAATAATCCGCCAGCGAAATCTCCTCGCTATTGATCATCGCCACCACCGTCATAACGTCACCCGGTCGATTCGAAGCCAGCTCGTGTAGGTACTTTATTTCAGCCGCATTCAGCGCCGGCAAGTCGACCATATCGATATTGTTGATTGTCAGACGGCCAATCACCTCACGTTCATACGCCTGCGCCGCGCCGCATGAACCGGGCTCCCACTCGGCAAGCTGTTCGAGCATATCGCTCGTCGCCATGAGCACGCCTTGCGCGCCCGCATCATAGCCAAACTCCCAGTGGAAGGGGTCGTACAGCGGCAAAGGCTGGCATGCCAGCGGCCCGCGATGCATGCGCGTCAGGGCAAACGGGTCGCCTACGGGATTCACGGCAATCGCGCCGGAATCGCCGGCATTTCCATACCAAACGCGCACTCCGTCCCACACCACCAGGCACAGCGAGCAGGCAAAGGACACGATATCGGCGGCGGCATCAGAGACGACACGAAGGGCATGCTTAAACACGCCCTTAAGAGCGGTGGCATCGCCCGGCAGTAGCTCGCCGCGCTGGTACGCCGCCACAGCCGCATCAACGGCAGCCGTGCTGGCAAGGCGGGCGCCTTCGCCGCCCATACTCGCGGAGCGCTTACCGCCCGCAACGGCGGCAATGATCACTTGGTAAGGCGCTTCATCGCCTGTCGAGCCGCTGTCGCCCTCCACGCGAATCGGCTCGACCACTTTCACGCAATAGTGGTCCTCGTTGTTGAGGTGCTCATTCTTGAACACGGAATCGACCACGCTCGCCTCGTAGTGAATCAACATCTCTGCTCCTTATCATCCGCACCTGTCGGGCGCGACGGGGTTCTGGTCCGTCCGGCGCCCTGTCCAGGATTTGCCGCCCGCGGGTTTGGACCGCCCGCTTCGTTGCCGACAGTTTGGCAGCAAAGCGAAGCGGGCGGACGGGCGCCGTTCAGCTGAACGCAAGACCGGAGATCACGACGCTCCTAGGCCATCTCGTCAAACGACACCTCTTCATCGAACAACATGGCCGCGTAAAAATCCTCGGGCCCGTCAACCATACAGTCCTCGAACACGCGATACCTCTCGGCGCGCTCGCGGGCAGCAGCAGCCGCCAGCTCAAACGCGCGGTCGAGCGACATGCCGCACATGAGCTGATACTCAAGCTCTACGGTAAAATCGCCGCCCACGTCATTCGCCACATCGCCGGCGCGCATGCGCAGCTCGTCGCCCCACGGCAGCACGACCTTTCGATCGTCATCCTCGTCCGCAAAGGACGCGCCCGCCGCAGCAAGGCGCTCGGCCGTCACGTCTTTTTCTAGGGAGTCGATGAGGTCTTCCACCGAAGACTTCTCGCTGTTGAGCAGCGCCACCACCGTCCTATCGCCTTCCACACGAATCGCGGGCAACTCATTCAGGTATTTAGCCGCAGCGATATTCATCAGCGGCAAGTCGTCCACATCGATATTCCGATTCGACAGCACGTCAATGAGTTCACGGTTATACATCTTTGGCGAACCGTAAGAGCCCATCTCCCACTCGGCAAGCTGCCCGAGCATGCCGCCCGTGGCCATAAGCACGCTTTCGGTGCCTCCGGCATAGCCAAACTCCCAGTGATAAGAATCGTGCAGCGGGAAAGGTTGATTGGACTGCGGACCGCAATGCCTATGCGTCAGAAGAACCGGATCGCCCATGGGGTTCACACCAACCGCGCCGGAATCGCCGGCGTTGCCATACCAGACGCGCACGCCATCCCATACTACCAGGCATAACGTGCAGGCAAACGAAGTGATATCGGCCGCGGGCTGATCTACAGCCATGTCCGCAACTACACGAAGCGCGCGCTCAAACACACCCTTAAGGGCAGAGGCGTCACCCGGCACCAACTTGCCCTGACGATACACCTCTGCCGCCGCGTCCACGGCGGCTTCGCTGGCAAGGTGGGCGCCTTCGCCGCTCAAAATCATGGATGGCATACCGCCCGCGACGGCGGCAACAATCGCCTGGCGAGGCGCCGCGTCGATCACCGAGCTTTCGCCGCCCGGGTCACCATCCCCCGGCGCGCCGAACGCGCGGGGCGACTCGACCACCTGCACGCAGCAATGCTCCCGATTTCCGCGCCCCTGCAGCTCGTGCCTGGCACTCGCCACACTCGCCTCGTAGTGAATCAACATCTCTGCTCCTTATCGTCCACACCGGCTGGGCGCGGCGGGCTCTGGTCCGTCCGGCGCCGCGTCCAGGGCTGCTTCCGCGGGCTTGGACCGCCCGCTTTGTCGCCGACAGTCTGGCAGCAAAACGGGCATTTCGGTCGCACTCGGTTCAGCTGAACACGGGACCGAACGCCCACGCAGACGAATCGCGGCGCAGCAGCGCCGACGGCACGTATACAATGGTGCGCGTCCATTTACGCCAACACCGGGAGTAGACATGCTGCTCGCTATCGATATGGGAAACACGCAGACGGCCATGGGTCTGTTTGACGGAGACGAGCTGGTGCAGTCGTGGCGCATGCCCACCGACCGTTCCTATACCGCCGACGAGATCCACGTACGCCTGATGGGCTTCTTTAAGATGTACGACCTCTCGCTCGATACGGTCGACGCGATCGCCTTTGCCGGCGTGGTGCCGCAGCTCTCGCGTGAGTGGCACGCCGTGGCCGACC
Organism: uncultured Collinsella sp.; assembly: GCA_934643435.1. Taxonomy (GTDB): domain Bacteria; phylum Actinomycetota; class Coriobacteriia; order Coriobacteriales; family Coriobacteriaceae; genus Collinsella. Next base: position 2,944 of record CAKUCJ010000075.1, on the reverse strand, counting down.
GCATCGCGGCGGACGCCATCGTCATCGGCCCGCAGACGGCAGCCGTGACCAAGCTGCGTGCGGCACGTCCCCAGGCCGTGGGCGCCGACCGCGTCGCCAACGCCGTCGCCGCCGAGACCTTCTACGGCGCGCCGGCGATCGTGGTGGACTTTGGCACCGCGACCAACATCGACGTCATCGACGAGGACGGCTACTACATTGGCGGAGCGATCGCGCCGGGCATCCGCATCTCCATGGATGCGCTTGCCGCCCGCGCCGCAAAGCTCGCCAGCGTTCCGCTCGAGGCACCCGAGCACGCCATCGGCCGCGATACCGAGGAGTGCATCAAGGTGGGCGCCGTGACGGGCACCGCCGCCATGGCCGAGGGCCTGGTTGCGCGCATGAAGCACGAGCTAGGGCGCGAGGACGCCACCGTCATCGCCACGGGCGGCCTCGCCAGTATCGTCGCCGGTTCGACCGACGCCTTCGACGTGGTCGACGGCCAGCTCACCATCAAAGGCATCTGCGAAATCTACCGCCGCATGCAGGAGCAGGGGTAGAGCCGGGGCCGAGCGCAGACGCGGCCCAACAAGCACCCGCCAATCCTATTCCTCAAAACTGAATTATTTTCAATTTTGAGGAATAGCCCCTGCGCGCAACGCCTCACCTGCCAACCATCTCGCCAGGTCCACAATCTGCACTCCATCGCGATCCGTTGTCTCGTGATGCGTGCGGGCGAGAATCATCTTGGGGTACGCATCGCCGATGCTCAAAAGCGGCGAAATCTCCCTCTCGAACGTCTTATCCGAGCTGATATCGTCGCTCATCTGAATGTAGAGTTTCTCGCTTCGCTTGATTGCTACAAAATCAATTTCCTTTTTGTAGAGCACGCCGACGTACACCTCGTATCCGCGGCGCAGCAGCTCAATAGCCACCATGTTCTCGTACACACGACCCCAATCCATGTCGCGTGTTCCAAGCAGGGCGTATTTAAATGCGTGGTCCGCCAGGTAATACTTCTCTCCGCTCTTAAGGTATTTCTTGCCGCGAATGTCGTACCGGCGCACCTTATAGAAGGCGAACGCATCGCGCAGGTATCCCATATACGTGCCGACCGTCTTGTTCGTAATCTTCAGCCCGTCCGCATTCAAAACGTCCGTTATATTGCGGGCCGACGTAATGTTGGAGACATTGTCCATCATGTAATCGGCAATGCGCAGCAGCGCCGATTCGTTTCTCACGCTATGCCGCTGAACGATATCTCTCACAATGAGGGTCTTAAAGACATTGGAGAGATATTGATAGCGCTGCTCCTGCAACGGATAAGGGTAGGAGCCGGACATGCCGCCGGTCCTCGCGTACTCATCGAAGTCGCGGTCGACCTCGCCCCCATCACTGTAAGAACGATACTCCTCAAACGAGAACGGGAATACCTCGATCTCGAACGTGCGCCCCGTAAAGAGCGTCGACAGATCGCTCGACAGTAAAAAGGCGTTCGATCCGGTAATGAAAATGTCGTACTGCTCGGATGCATGAAGGCTGTTGATCGCTCGCTCAAAGCCGTCGCACATCTGAACCTCGTCGATAAGCAGGAAGTTTTGCTTGCCGGGTGCCCGATGCTCTTTTACGTAGGCGAGCAGCGCATGGTATTCGAGCAGGCCCTCGAATTCATCGAGGTTGTAATTGATATGGATGATATTCGAATCGGGCAGGTTGGCCTCTACGTAGTCGCGAAGGGCCTCGAGCAATTTCGATTTTCCACTACGGCGAATGCCCGTGATGACCTTGATATCCGGCACGCCAATAAGACTCGTCAACGTGTCCATATACGACGTCCTATTGATGAGTTTCATTGGCGGCCTCCCTGCGGTCTTTCGTTGCTATTCCTCAAAATTGAAATTTTTTCAGTTTTGAGGAATAGACTCTGCAACGAATATACCTCGTGAAAGGTCGAGCTGGCTAAATCCTATTCCTCAAAATCGAAAAATTTTCAGTTTTGAGGAATAGGCTCAGGGCGGCCGTTCTCCCAGGTCACGCAAAAAGCCCTCCCCGGCGCTGGCCGAGGAGGGCTTTGTTGTCACGGCTATCTTTGCGAGCGAACCCCGCGCTACAGCCCGCGGATGCGCACGGCCTCGGGCGGGAACTCTTGCTCGCCGGCGTCGGTCTTGATGGTCGCGCGGCCCCAGATGTCCAGACCCGCAAACACGCCGACCGCAAGCGGCAGACCGTTGGGCGATACCGCCGCGACCTGACGGCCCAGCAGCGGCACCATGTCAAAGTACTCGCCCAGCACCGGGGCCAGCGGGCCGGCGGCGCCCTGCGGCGTGTTCGCGACAACCGCCCAGGCATCCACGCGGGCAAGCAGGGCGGCGGTCAGCACCTCAACCAGCGCTTCATCGGCCATGTCCACGCCGAGCTCGCCTAGCGCCGCACGCTCAATATCCACCGTCACCGCGGCAAACATGCCCGCAGCACCGGCACCGCCGTTAACGGCGACGCGTGCGAACGACGTCTCAAACGCGGGCGCGCCGCATACGATGTCGCTCGGCCACTGGATGCCCACCTTGCCGGCAAGCTCCAGGCCCGGCGTTGTGGCCGTGCCCGTAAGTGCATCCATCATGCCCATTGCGGCCACAAACGGCAGGCCGTGGAAGGCGTGCATGTTCACATCGGGGCGCACGACCAGCGAAAACGTCAGCGAAGCATCGCCCGCACTCCACGCACACCAGCCGGCGGAAACGCCCTCGCGGCCCGCGTCACGCGCGGCATCGAGCTCGGTTCCGGCGGCAACAGCATTCATCTCAATCATCTACATACGCCCCAATTCGCCCACGATATGGCCCACGCGGTCCTCGGGCTCCTTGACCTCGACGCCGTTGTAGCGGAAGAACCGCGCCGGATCGTGCATCAGGTCCTCGAGCGGTACCAGCACAAAGTCGCGCTCGCCAATGAGCGGATGCGGCAG
>CAKUCJ010000074.1 GCA_934643435.1 uncultured Collinsella sp. | reverse complement strand
CATACCAGTCCCTCAGTGCGGTTGAGAATCTTCAAATCCGATGTGCGGAATGGGGGCTCGATGAGAGCCGTGAGGTTCCTCGCGTTTTGAGCCTGGTTGGACTGGACATCGAAGAGAAAAAGAGCGTGAGCAGTTTTTCTCTGGGAATGAAACGGCGGCTGGATATAGCTACGGCCTTGTTGGGTGACACTGACCTGCTTATTTTTGATGAGCCGGCAAATGGGTTGGACCCGCTGGGCATCGAGAATATATGGGCCCTTATCGGCCGATTGAATCGAGAGCAGGGCAAGACCATGCTCATCTCTAGCCATGATTTGGATGAGTTGGCATCGGTTGCAACAAGCTGCCTGTTTATCCATGACGGTGAACTGCTGAAAAAGGAATCGATGGACGTCATAAGGGATGAGGCGGCGTCCCTAAAAGAGTATTACAGGCGCTTGATGAAGGCGGTCTCGCTATGAAGCGGGCGATCCATCCCATAAAGGCAGATATGATGCGTTTGCACAGGATGTTTCCGGCGAAGTTCGGTCTTGCGCTTATGCTGGCGTTCGGCCTTCTCTTCGGTGTCTTCCTAAAAAAGGGAGCAACGTTGTTAGTCTTTGGCAATGGCGTTTATGGGGAGGATATTGGTTTCTTCTGGAATGTAATCGATCCTTCTGCGCCTGATGAGACCCTTGCACGCAGTGCTTTCGCCGGTACCTCCCTGCTCGTTCCACTTATCGTTTGCCTGGTGCTTTTACAGGAACATGGCTATGAAGAGGGATGCCGAATTTCTTCAGCAAGAGGTCTCGCCCGCTTTAATGGGGCTCTGGCACATGTACTTTCGTCTGCTTTAATAGTCGGCGCAGCATATAGCGCACTTTGCCTTCTTCTGTTTGCAATAGCCATAATGCGTGGGGGACAAAACTGCACGCACGACATGCTGGTTGCATTTTTGCCCGCGATGTTAATCAACGCCGTATTGGTGATATCGGTTGCGTTGGAGACGGTGACCATCTACCGGATTACAAGCAGCGCCGTATTTAGCGGGGCTGCGGTAATAATAGGGTTTGTCATGAGCCTGACGCTCTACGGAGCTTACCTTCAGTCGCCCATACCATCCTTGCGATGGATCTTCTTTCTTCCGGGGCCGTACCTTGGAGTCGGATGTGCCCTTGGGTATAGCGATATGGGCCAGCTCACGCTTCTGGGGTATGGCGCGGCAGCCGGCTGTCTATCGGTATTGATTTACACTCTCGTGACCTGTCATGTCGGAGGTGTGCTCAATGGCTCGTCAGATTAAAAGGTTCCTCCATTCAGAATTGAAGCATGTGAGCAAATGGGCATACGCCTTAATCCTGGCAATTAATGCGTGCATGGTGGTATTGCAGCTTAATTCTTTCCCGATGTGGTTCTGTAGCCTCCGTGAGAACAGTTTCTTGGGCTTTTTCCCAGACCCGACGCTTCGGCTATCGGCAGAGGATGTCCTTCTATTTGGTAATGCAGAGGTTTTTCGCGGTCTGCTGTTCAACGTGGCCCCGTTGGCTCACGCATTGTTCTTTCCGTTCATCGCGGCTTGCATTGTTCCGTGCTTTGTCAGTTCGGGCTTTGTTGAGGAACCGTGGGGGTTGTCGGAGGCTCGGGGAGGGAAGCGCGTATGCGCTATCGTTGCGCGAGTGGTGCTGTCTTCTTTTGCCCTTTTGGGCGCGTTTATCCTGTCGAGTGTCGTTTTGTACTGTCTTAACTGCGTAATCGTTTTGGATGCTCAGCAGTATTTCAACCTGAATATTTTTTGCTATCGACTTCTTCTGGCGAGTGCCGTCTGCCTAGCATACACGGTCTCTAGCGTGATCGTTGTTTCTTATTTTGGGTCCGGCTTCGGTCTCATTGGCATGTTGTTGCTTGTCAACGTCGTAGCGATCTACATACAGCTCGGAGCCGATTCCATGCTTCCGCTTCCGTCCTCGATGCTCATGTGGACTTGTGGTGTGACCCCGTTGGGGGATGGTCAATGCACCTCGATTTTAATTGACTGCCTAATAAACGTAGCAAGCGTTTTTGCCATTTGCTTAACTGTCGACCGATTGCGGTCGAGATTTCTTTGACTGTTTGTGAGGGATGATCATACCGAGCATACCAAATACAGGGGGGGCGGGCACCGCGGCCGGTGTCCGCCCCCCCCTGGCTTAGGAGGCTTTAACCTGAGTGGTTCACGAGCTAGCGGGCTCGCTTAACCTCGGCCGCCGCCTCGACAAACGACTTCCACAGGTTAAAGTCGGTCTCGAGTGTCTGCCAGGTGTACTCGGGGTGCCATTGCACGCCCAGGCAGAAGGGCTGGCCCTCGACCTCGATGCACTCGGGCACGCCGTCGGTTGCTTGGGCGACCAGGCGCGTATGCTTGCCCAGACGATCGACGCAGCAATGGTGCGCCGAGTTGGTCTGGATGAGCTTGTGCCCGCCGAGCGCGCGCTCCAGCAGTGAACCCGGTACGACCTCGACGGGATGCACGGGGTCGTTAAGCACATGGGTGTGACGCCACTGCGTGCGGCCCTCACGCGCGCCCAGGCTCGGCACGTCCATGCATAGGGTGCCGCCGGTGGCGACGTTTAACAGCTGCGTGCCGCGGCAGGTGGTAAAGAGCGGCTTTTTGGCGCGGAGCACTTCGTTGACCAGCTTGAACTCAAAGCGGTCGCGGATCTCGCAGCACAGCGTGGGGTCGTAAGGGCGCTCGTCGCCCCAGCGCTTGGGGTTGACATCCGGGCCACCGGGAATGGCGATACCGTCGGCGATGTCGACATAATGGCGGATGACCTCGATGTCATCGGTAATGGACATCTGCAGCGGCAGGCCGCCGGCGGCAAGGATCGCATCGACAAAGACGCTGGCGATCTCCTCGTTGGGGGAGAGCGTCTCGCTCAAAAACGGCTTCGCTTCTTCCCAGCGCGGCGCGACGAGGATAAGCGGGCGGTCGGCAGGGGCGACGTCGACATGCGGGGTATAGGACGATGAAGTGCGAGTTCCGATCATAGGTGTAACTTTCGAATCCGGATGGTCATGGCAAGCGGGCGAGCGCACGGCTGGTTAGTGGCCCTTGATGGAGTTGAGGAAGTCCTGGGCGCGCTTGGTCTGGGGGTGGTCGAAGAACTCATCGGGCGTGCCGGTCTCCACGATCTGGCCATCGGCCATAAAGACGACGCGGTCGGCCACGCGGCGGGCAAAGTTCATCTCGTGCGTGATGACGATCATCGTCATGCCCTGCTGGGCCAGGCGAACCATGACCTCGAGCACCTCATTGATCATCTCGGGGTCCAGCGCGCTCGTGGGCTCGTCAAAGAGCATGGCCTTGGGTTGCATGGCGAGCGAACGGGCGATGGCCACGCGCTGCTGCTGGCCGCCCGAGAGCTGCGCGGGCACCTTGTCGGCCTGCTCGGCCACGCCTACGCGGCTCAGCAGGTCCATGGCGCGCTCGCGAGCCTCCTCTTTTGACACGCCCAGCACGTCGACCGGACCCAGCATGACGTTCTGCAACACCGTCATGTGCGCAAATAGGTTGAACTGCTGGAACACCATGCCCAACTCGGCGCGCATGCGGGCAAGATCTTTGCCTTCTTGCGGCAAGGGCTCGCCCTCGATGAGGATCTCGCCCGAGTCGATGGTCTCCAGGCGGTTGATGGTACGGCACATGGTCGATTTGCCCGAACCCGAGGGGCCAATCACGACAACGACCTCGCCGCGGTCGACCGAGAGGTTGATGTCGTTGAGGACATGCAGATCGCCGTAGTGCTTATCGACATGCTTGAGCTCGATCAGCGGCTGGTTGCCGGAAGCGGAAGTGCTCTGTGCCATAATGCTCGGCTCCTTATTCCTAGAAATCGTAAATCGTTAGCGGATGATCGTCGCGCCGGTCTTGTGCGAAACGTAGATGGCGGCCTTGTTAATCGCGACGTTGATGAGGATGTAGATGACCGCGATCACCAGGTAGACCGACACGAGTGCGTCGTAGTTGGTGATGAGCACGCGGGCGTTTTGCATCAGGTCGGGATAGCTCACCACGTAGGCGACGGTGGTGTCCTTGACCACGACTACGAGCTGCGAGATCAACGACGGGATAATAAAGCGAATCGCCTGGGGCAGCACGATTTTAAAGGTGATTTTGGCCTTGGAGAGACCGAGCGCCTGGGCTGCCTCGACCTGGCCGCGCGGCACGGCATTGACGCCGGCGCGGAAGATTTCGGCCAGTACGCCGGCTGCGGCGAGGGCGACGGGCAGGGTGAGCATCCAAAACGACGGCAGCGCGATCTTGTACTGGGGCAGCACCAAAAAGAAGAAGTAGATGAACAGCAGGCTCGGCACGCCGCGGAAGAAGTCGGTGAGCACGCGGCAGATAAGCTGTAACGGCTTGATGTCGCTCGTGCGGCCAAGCATAAGGGCGAGGCCCAGCACCAGTGCGATGGCGCCGGCGGTGAGTGCAACCTTAACGGTGCCCTCAAAGCCCGCGAGCAAAAACTTCCAGGTGGTGAGGTGCGTGAAGAAATACCAGTAATGGACCGAAAGCTGGCCGGTCACATAAAAGCGCTGCAGCACGAGGGCAATGAGCGCGGCGACGGCAACAAGCGAGATGGCGGTGCCGATACGAATCTTGGCGCGCATCTTGGGGCCGGGAGCCTCGTAGAGCGCATCGCGCATGGTGAGCGCGGGGGAGGAGTGCTTGCTCATCGGAGGATCCTCACCTTCTTATCGATGTAGTTGCCAATGTGGCTCACCACAAAGGCCGTACCCAGGTAGCCGAGGGCCGAGATAAAGAACGCGGCGACGCCACCGAGCGAGCGCGTGTTGATGTAGCTCACGACGCCGGTGAGCTCCTGCGGTTGAAGCGGCACCTGGCTGCCGAGGGCGGTGGTGAGCATGACGGCGATAAAGAGGTTGGTCATGGGCAGCACGCTCGAACGCAATGCCTGCGGAATCACGATTTTGGCGAGGATGCGGCTGAAGCTCATGCCGAGTGAGCGGGCGGCCTCGACCTGGCCAACGCCGACGGTGTTGATGCCGCTCATGAAGTTCTCGGAGCCAAAGGCGGAGCCCAGCAGCACCGTGGCGACGATGACGCAGGTGCGATAGGGCAGCACAATCTTGAGCGGCGGCAGTGCGTAGACAACGATAATGAGCAGCGCGATGCCGGGGATGTTACGGAAGACCTGGACATACAGGTCGCCAAAGACGCGCAACGGCTTGAGCGGCGACACGCGCATCACGGTGACGGCAACAGCCAGCACCATGGCGATGACAAACGACTCAAGCGTCATGCCCCAGGTGGCTAGCAGCGCGTCGATATAGTTCTGGCCATAGAGCGACCAGAGCTCGGAGAGACTCATGCGGACCTCCCGCCGGTAAGGAAAGGGGCTCCCGTATGTACGGAAGCCCCGACAACTCAGTAAGGAAACAGTTTAGCGCAATAAAGCGCATCATGCGTTTCCATATGGTTTCGTAGCGGCTGTTGCCCAGCTTACAAGCTTAGGCGCCGATCTCGGGCAGCTCGGGAACGTTGGTGTCGCCCGTGCGGTCGCCGATGCAGATCTGCCACAGCTCGGTCCAGGTGCCGTCATCCTCGATCTTCTTAAGGAAGTCGTTGACAAAGGCGACGCCGTCGGAATCGAGCGGCAGGCCGATGCCGTAGGGCTCCTTGCTGCCGAAGGGCTTGCCGGCGATCTTGTACTTGCCGGGCTCACGGACCAGGGCGCTCTGCTGCATGTTGTTGTCGATGACATAGGCGTCAACGCGACCCTGCTGGAGTGCCTGGCGGGCTTCCTCGTCGGTCTTGAACTCCTGCTGGCTGGCCTTGGGAGCGAACTCCTCCAGGATGGCGGGGCCGTTGGAGCCGGACTGGACGGCGACGTTCTTGTCGGCCAGATCGTCGACGCTCTTGATGTCGTCGTTGTCGGCGAGCACCAGGATGGCCTGCTGCGTGTAATAGTAGGGGCCGGCGAAGGAGACGAGCTTCTTGCGCTCATCGGTGATGGTGTAGGTGGCGAAGACGGCGTCGACCTGGCCGTTCTGCAGCACGGACTCGCGCGTGTCAGAGGTCACCTGGGTGATTTCGACTTTGTTCTCGCCCAGGATGTAGTTGGACAGGAGCTGTGCGATGCCAGCATCGAAGCCGCGGGTCTGGCCATCCTTCTCGTTGAGGAGGGAGAAGAGCGTGGAGGTCTGAACGCCACCGATCTTAAAGACGCCGGCGTTCTTGACGGCAGTTGCCCAAGTGCTAGCGGCGATGGCATCGTCGTCGGCCTTGGGGCCGTTGTTGACGAGCTTGTCGAAAGCCTTGGCGTCGAGCGTGGTGGAAGCCTCGGCATTGTCGGAGCTCTTGGAAGAGCCAGCAGCGGAGCCCTTGTCGGCCTCGGCGCTGGTGTCGGAGC
>CAKUCJ010000073.1 GCA_934643435.1 uncultured Collinsella sp. | reverse complement strand
GACGGCCACGACCTCCTCGACGCAGGTGACGAGCGGGATCATGATCTTGACGTCACCGAAGGCGCTGGCGCGCAGCAGGGCACGCAGCTGGACCTTGTACTGATCGGGGTTGGCCAGGCAATAGCGCACGGCGCGGAAGCCCATGAAGGGGTTCTCTTCCTTGACCATGTGCAGGTACGGGATCTCCTTGTCGCCACCCACGTCGAGCGTACGGATGATGACCGGAGCGCCCTTAAGTGCGCTGGCAACCTTGCGGTAGGCGTTGAACTGCTCCTCCTCGGAGGGAAGCTCGGCAGAGTCCATGAACAGGAACTCGGAACGGAACAGACCGATGGCCTCGGCGTCGTGATCGAGCGCGTTGGGCACGTCATCGGGGTTGCCGATGTTGCAGGCGATGATCTTCTTGATGCCGTCGGCAGTCACAGAAGGCTTGCCGCGGAAGGCCTCGAGAGCAGCCTTCTCGGCAGCGAAAGCCTCGGCCTTGGCGGTGTAGGCAGCGAGCGTCTCCTCGTCGGGATCGGCCTCGACGACACCCTTGCCACCGTCGACAACAACGGTCATGCCGTTGCGCAGTGCGGTGCAGCTGTTGGAAACCGAAAGGACAGCCGGGATCTCGAGGGCGCGGGCGATAATCGCGGAGTGCGACGTGCGGCCACCAGTCTCGGTGACGATACCGGCAACGTGAGCCTTGTCGATCGTAGCGGTCATAGACGGCGTAAGGTCATGCACGACAACGACGGTGTTCTCGGGCAGGACGGAGAGGTCAACGACCTCCTTGCCCAGCAGCTCGGCCAGAATACCGGTACGGATGTCGGCGATGTCGGCCGCGCGCAGACGGAACATCTCGTCGTCCATGGACAGGAACATGTTCTCAAACATGGTCGAGGTGTCCATGAGTGCCTGCTCAGCGCAGGTGCCGCCGTCGATGGCGGCGTTGATGGCATCGGTCATACCCGGATCCTGAGCCAGGACGATGTGACCGCTCATGATCTCGGCCTCGGCCTCGCCCACCGTCTCCTTCATGTGGTCGGCCTGAGCCTGGGTCTTCTCGCAGAAGACCGAAAGAGCGGTCTGATAGCGCTCCTTCTCGGCTGCAGTATCGGCAACCTCATGCGGCTCAAACGTCAAGTCGGGATCGACGGCGACCATGACGGTGCCGATACCGATGCCCTCGGATGCGTTGACTCCCTGATACATTCCCATTCCTCTCTCCGTGTCATGTGATAAAGCGTTTTGCCATATCCATGACAAAAGAGCGCAGCTACCTTTATACAGGTCACTGCGCCCCCAAGTATGAACTTAATTGTTCAACATGCGACCCGTTTGAGTTCTACTCGCCAAGACCGCTCTTGATGAGCTCGATGGCAGCAGCCAGAGCCTCGGCCTCGTCAGCGCCGTCGCACTTGACCTCGACCTCGGTACCACAGGGGATACCAGCAGCCATGAGGGCCATCGGGGACTTACCGTTGACCTCCTTCTCGGGGGTGACGACAGTCACGTCGCAGGCGTACTTGCCCATGGTGGAGGCGAAGAGGCCAGCCGGACGCATGTGAAGACCCTGCGGATTGACGAGGGTAGCCTTCTCAGAAACCATAATTGACTCCTTTTTTGTGTTTAACCCCTGTCATGCATGCGGCAGGAGTCAGATTCACGACGTTGTTTATATTAACTCACATCAAACGGTTTTTCATTGTGTTTCGCACGAATTGTTGGACAGATGTCGTTGCTGGCCGCTTGCTCGCCCACAGAGGGCCGGGCGCGGCCTGTGAGATTTCCTGCTCTACAGTCCTGCTCGCACGAAGAGCACATTAAGTGCTCTTCGGCTCGTGCGGAACTCGCGATAAATCTCACAGGCCGCGCCCGGCCCTCTGTGGGCGAGCAAGCTGGGGATACATTGTTGTGTCCAAGAAATATCGTGCGAACGGAATTCTGGCTGATGATCTGTCCGCGCTGATGACTCGGCGGGCAGCAGCTTCTATGCCCATCTCTGTAAGTTGAGGTGAAATAGGGATTGAATTGGGGGGTTGAAACGGTTAAACAGTCCCTATTTCACCGCAACTTCGGTTGAGCGGCATAAAAAAGGCGGGGGCTCCTGGTGGAGTCCCCGCCTTTTGTACAGGGGGCGGTGTTAATCGCTTGCTGTGGGATTAGACCAGGCGGGCGTTGATCGTCTTGGCGATCTCGGCGGCGTTGGTGGAACCCTTGACGGTGGCACGGAAGTCCTCGTCCATGAGCGCCTCGGCGACCTTGGACAGGATCTTGAGGTGCGTGGTACCAGCCTGAGCGCCCGGGATGAGCAGGGCGATGGCCACGTTGACGGGAGCGCCGTCCATGGTATCCCAACCAGTCACACCGGACTCGTCCTTGACGACGATGACGGCGGCCTCGGTGATGGCATCGGACTTGGCATGCGGGATGGCGAAGCCCTCCATCATGCCCGTGGTGCCCTCGGCCTCGCGGGCCAGGAAGGCGTTCATAACGGCGTCGGCATCGTTGGCGAGGCCGGCCTTGACAGCCTGGTTGGAGACAAAGCTCAGGGCCTCGTCACGGGAAGCGAAGTCCTCGGCGACAAAGACGTTCTCGACCTTGACGAAGTCGGAAGCCTCGGCCTTGGGGGCCTCGACGGCAGCGGCCTTAGGAGCCTCAACCGGCTTGGCAGCGGGAGCGGCCTTCTGATTCTTCTCGAAGTCATACTTCTTGAAGGCCACGAACAGGATGCCACCGACCACAGCACCGATGAGGATCGCGAGGACCCACAGCGGACCGTTCTCGACAACAGGCAGGACCAGGAAGCCACCGTGGGGCGCCGGATCGTGAACGTTGAACATGATGGTCAGGATGGAGGCGATAGAGGAACCGAGCATCATGATGGGCATGACGGGCCAGATGTTCTTGGTCATGAACGGAATGGCGCCCTCGGTGATGTGGGTACAACCAAGGATGAGGTTGACGATACCGGCGTCATGGTCCTCCTGGCTGAAGTACTTCTTGCCGACGACGACGGCGAAGGTGGTGATCAGCGGCGGAACGATGCAGGCGGCGGAGACGGCAGCCATAAAGTTAGTGCCGAAGTTGTAGGTCTCGGTGCCGACACCGGCGGCCAGGGCCTCGGTGAGCATAGCGGTACCGGTGACGTAGGCAGCCTTGTTGACCGGGCCACCCATGTCAAAGGCGCACATGCAGCCGATGGCAAGACCCAGGACGATAGCGCCAGAGGCGGACAGACCCTTGAGGAAGTCCATCATGGCGGTGTTAATGGCAGCCATGGGGCCGGAGATGCCGAGCATCACGAGGCCGACGATAGCCGTCGAGAACAGCGGGTACAGGAAGATTGCCTTGAGGCCGTCCAGGTTCTTGGGCAGACCAGAGAAAACCTTCTCGAGCAGCAGGATGACATAGCCAGCGAGGAAGCCGCCGACGATACCGCCCAGGAAGCCGAAGCCCACGCCGGCGCCGCCGGCGTCGATCATACCGGTCTCGGCGTTAACGGGCAGGCCCTGGATGGCGATCATACCGGCAACGAAACCGGGAACGAGCGCCGGGCGCTTGCCGATGGACTCAGCGATATAGGCGGAAAGCACAGGAACCATGAGGTTCATGGCAATGCCGCCGATGATCTTGAGCATCGCAGCGAAGGTGTTGTAGTCAGAAGCCGTCGAATCGAAGGACGTGATGCCCCACAGGAACGAAACGGCGGTCAGGACACCACCGGCGACGACGAAGACCAGCATGTGGCTGACGCCGTTCATGAGGTGCTTGTAAATGACGTGGCCGATAGACTCCTTCTCCTCGACCTCGTCCTCGACATCGGCTGCGGCGGCAACCGAGCTGTCGCCCTTGGCGGCGAGCGCGCGGTCAATCAGCTTACCGGCGGCCTCGACGGACAGGGCCTTGGAAACGCCAACGGAAACCATGGGCTTACCGGCGAAACGCTCCGCCTGGACATCCTTGTCGGCTGCGACGACGACGGCCTTGGCACCGGCGATCTCACCCTTCGTGAGCTCGTTCTCGACACCGACCTGGCCATGGGTCTCGACCTTAATGGTCAGACCGCGCTCGGCAGCTGCCTTCTCCAGCGCCTCCTTCGCCATGAAGGTGTGCGCGATACCGGTCGGGCAACCGGTGGCGGCGATGATGTCAAACTTAGCCATGTGTCCCTCCTTCTTGAGTACTGCGCCCGCGGGCGCTCCCCTACACGCGCTTCTTGCGCGTTTTCCACACTTGAAAGATACCAACCCACCGCTTGCGTGAGAAGAGACAAGGCGCAATTCTCCGGTGAAAGGTTCTTTCATAACCGTAAACGGTAGGTGAAAGTTTACCATCAACGCTTGAAACGGCAAGGTGTATCTTGTAATAGAAAATGCCCGTATACTATGGCATTGAAGAACGAGTTCGATTTTCATGCCAACCAGGAGTCATCCATGACCGATAGCAGCAAGAGCGCGCTCTCCCTTATTAGCACCCACAAGGGATACAGCGAATCCGAGCAGCGCATTGTCGACTATATTCTGGAGCACCAGTCCGAGGCGCCGCGCCTGACGGCCGCCCAGCTCTCACGAGCCGCTGCCACGTCCGAGGCGACGGTTTCGCGCTTTTGCCGCAAGCTGGGCTTTGGCAGCTTTCGCAGCTTTCAGTTTTCGCTGGCGCGCGACTTGGAAAGCCAGCGCAACGAGGGCCTGACCGACGAGGTCTCGCTCGACAACATGGAGCAGAGCCTCAAGAATATCCTCGCTGCCAAGGTGAGCGAGCTGAATGCGACGATCGACGGCATCGACCACGAAACGCTGGCAGCTGTTGTGCATGCGCTTAAGAATGCCGGCGTTATCGAGTTCGCCGCCGTGGGCAACACGAACGCGGTCGCGCTCGATGCGACGTTTAAGTTTTCGCAGCTGGGCCTGCGCTGCATGGCGAGCACTATCAGCGAGACCGCGATCGGTTTTGCCCTGACCCTGAAGCCCGGCGACGTCATCGTGCTGATCTCGAACTCCGGCAAGTCGCGCCGTCTTAACCGCATGGCCAAGGCCGCGCGCGAGGCCGGCGCCACCGTGGTCGTCATCAGCGGCGACAACAAATCCCCGCTTGCGCGCCTAGCCGACTATACCTTTAATACGGTGAACCACGAGGCGCTGCTCACGACGGGCGACTTTGCGTTCTCCAAGATCAGCGCAACGATGATCATCGAGGTCATCTACAACTTCCTGCTGCCCGAGATTGAGGACGCACGCGAGCACATCAGCTACTACGAGGAACTCATCCAGCCGGATAAGGTCGTGGAGTAAGCTTTGTAGTAGGTCGTTAGTTGCTAGCCCCACAAAACTATGCCGGTTTACTACGATGAAATCGTAATGTGTGACCGCATCGCGTTTTAAAAGAAAACCGCAGGCTTTCTACCTGCGGTTTTCTTTTTTGAATTTTAGCTGTGCTCGAGCTATGCCAATTCATCGTAGTAAACCGGCATAGTTTTGTGCCAGGCAGGCCAAAAAGCGAGTGGCGAGACAATTTTACCCCCGCGCTTCATCGAGCATCTGCTTTGCGTGGGCCAGGCTGGCCTCGGACTGATCGCCGCTGAGCATGCGGGCAATCTCGGCGGTTCGGGCCTCGCCGGTTACCTCGTCCAGGTGCGTCTGAGGAACATCTCCGGGCTCCTTGCTGACCACGTAATGTTTGTCGGCCATGACGGCAACCTGAGCGAGATGGGTTACGACAATCACCTGGTGTGTAGCGGCGAGATCTGCCAGCACGCTCGCGAGGGCACGCGCCGTCGAACCGCCGACACCGGCATCGACCTCGTCGAACACCAGTGTATCGACGCCATCCGCATTACCGAGGACAACCTTGCTCGCCAGCATCACACGGCTGAGCTCGCCGCCCGAGGCAATACGGCGCAAAGGACGTGGCGTCAGTCCAGCGCCGCTGCGATACAGCAGCTCGTAGCTCGAAGGACCGGCCGGTGTCCACTCGGCGCGCGGCAGATCGCGAGACTCCCACACGAGCTCAGCACTACCCATCTCAAGACGTGCCATCTGACGGCCGACCTCTTGACAAAAGCGCGGGGCAGCCGTATTACGCACACGCTTGAGCGCCTTAGCAGCGGCAAACAACTCGCGCTCAGCCGCACCAAGCGCTTCGCGCGCCTTCCTAATCTGCTCGTCGCCATCATCTACCAGCGACAACAACTCTTGCGAGCGTTCGCGCATAGCGAAGACGTCGTCCATGGTGGGGCCCCACTGGCGCAGCAGTCCCTTGAGGTCGGAATAACGCTCGCGCATGCGAGCGAGCTCGCGAGGATCAAACGCAACGCCATCGCGATAAGCACGCAGCTCATTGGCGCAATCCTCGAGCGAGATACAGGCGTCCGAAAGTGCGTCAGCAATGTCACCCAGCTTGCGGTCAACGGTCGCCATACGTGAAAGCTCGGCTGCGGCGCTGTTCACGGCATCGAGCGCTCCCCCTTCGGC
>CAKUCJ010000072.1 GCA_934643435.1 uncultured Collinsella sp. | reverse complement strand
ATGTTGTAGCGAATATAGTAGTCATCCCTGGTTTCGTTGATGACGACCGAACCGCTCGGCCTGTAGGCGTTGAAGATATCATCGGGGTCGCCCACGATGATATGGTCGCCCTCATAGTCGGTTCCGGTATACGTCAGTGCCGCGCCAATATAAAGAGCCTCATTGCGTGTGAGTCGATACGAGCCGCCTGCCGCGCCACCCGTAAAGGTCAGTGTCAGCCTCATGTGATCGTCAACAGGCTCAAAGCGAGCCGTCACATCGGACATAGATGCGTCCTGGACTTCAGCCAGGGTGCCCGAAGCAGCATCGGCCCGGTAGTACTTGGTTTCGACAAGTTCGCAGAGCGGCTTATCCGGCATACCGCCCTCGACATCGGGAAAATTATAGGTATACGACTGGCCCTTTTCGAGCGTGATATTGCCCGAAAGCACGCAGTCCGTGTAGTGATCGATCACGGTCGTGTTAACCTTAACGCCGCCTCCGTCTGTGACATCGGTCACGCCGCAGGGCATGATGGCTTCGCTTGCCGGCGTGGCAGCGTTGTCGCTGGGGATGTTTTGCCCGGCGGACACCACATCGCCAGAGCCGCTGGCGGCGTCAGCTGGGGTTCCCTGCTGAGGTTCAGCGGTAGCTTGCGCTACCGAGACAGCATCGGTTGCCGGTTCAGCTGGAGCGGCGGTCGTCACCGGAGCCGCTGCGACCTCACCCGCCGCGGCGTCCAGATCAGCGCACTCAGTCGCAAGCGCCACACTCGGCAGCAGCAGCTGACCGACCATAAGCGCGCATGCGCCGACGCCGACGATCCTCACACCCACGCAGCGCCAAGTGCTGTGAACGAGCGAACAAGTACGCTCGCGCTGGACCTGCTTATCAAAGTGGCTTCCGTTCATAGGGGCCTCCCTCGGTCGATGAGCCGCACCACCACAAAGGTGCCTGTCCCCTTTGTGGTGGTTTTCCTAGTCTCACCATGCGTCAAGCAATCCCATGTGCCTAGGTTCGTAGATGTGAACCCCTGTGACTACCTGCGGTTTAATTCGAATTGATTTCGTTATCGTCACGCCCGTCCCAAGGACGCTACAATCGAGGACACGACTATTCCGTCCACCCAAAGGACCGTTCTTGAACCTGAGCAAGACTAAAATCAACGCGCTTCTGGCACTCGCGCTCTTTACCTTTGTCTTTCTTACCGCCGAGTTTCGCTTCGACATCAATGTCGGGTTGCTCGCCGGTGCCGAACGCGTTGTGCTCGCACAAGGCTTTATCCTGGGCGCCAGCGTGATTGGCTTTATCGGATACGCCCCACTGCTCGGGCACGCGCAGTGCAAAGGCCAACCCCAGGCAATCGCCACCGCCGCCGTCCCTATCGCCATTGTTGGGCTAACCCAGATTCAATCCCCCACGGGCCCGTTTACGCTCGAAACCCTAGGCTGCGTTGCATTCCTTGGGCTCGGCCTGCTGGGCGCCGCGGCTCATCACGCCTTTGCGCTGGCGTTCCAAGACGACCCCAAACTCGCCAACGGCGCAGGGGCTGCCTATGCCGCAGGTATCCTCCTGCAGTTTACCCTTAACTTGCTCGATTGCGGCGGCATCGTTGAGCTCATCATTCTAGGCGCGGCAACGATCGTCATCTCCGCCCTCAGCGCCGCGCCCCAAGAGGCGGACGATAACTCCAGCGTCATCATCAATCCCTTTGCCGAGCCCTCGCACGCCCTCGCCAAGCAGGCGTGTTGGAGCATCGCGCTGGTCATGATCATCGCCTGTCTGTTTTCCACGCTCGACAACGTGGTCACGTTCTCCAACGCCCACGGCACCATCGCCGTGCAAACCTGGCCGCGCCTCTTTTTGGCAGCAAGTGGACTCGTCGCCGGCCTTATCTTTGACCTCGCCGAGCGTCGCTACATGGGACTCGTCATGCTCGGTGTCACGGTACTCTCCACCATTTCCATCTTGGCCGTAGAAGCCGGCGCCGACCCCAATCTGGGCCTTGTCGTCTTTTATCTGAGCTCCGGCTTTTTCGTCACGTTCTTTACCGCCACGTTTACGCAGTTGGCACCGCACATGCGCGCGCCTGCCCTTTGGGCCGGCATGGGCCGCGCCGCCAACAACGTGTGTGCGTTCACCACGTCGAGCATCTCGCTAGCGCTTGTGACCTCGGGCAACGTCGCCCTTATCATGATCGTCGCGCTCGTGCTGCTCGTCGCCGCCTGTGTGGCGTTCGTTGCCGCCGGCCTGTTCCGCCTACCCCAAACCGAGCAGGAGCGCGAACATCAACAGCTCGCCGAGGAAGCACTCGCCGCGCCCACCATCGAGGAGCAGCGCCAGACTTTCATCACCGACCACGGCCTCACCCCGCGCGAGGTTGATGTACTGGTAGTCGTGACCCAAGACGAGCGCCCGCTCAAACAGGTCGCCGAGGAGCTCGGCATCTCGATGCGCATGGTGCAGCGCCACCTGAGCTCTATCTACCAAAAGACCGACACGCAAACGCGTGCCGGTCTCACCAAAGCCTTCCCCTCGGCATAAAGCAAAAACCACCACAAAGGTGCCTGTCCCCTTTGTGGTGGTTTTGACCATCTAGCCTTCGAGCTGAGCTACTTTGTAGCGGTAGGCTGCGGCGATGACATCTTTGCAGCCCTCGCGGCCCAGCTTGGCGCGGTTGACGACGATGTCCTTACCGCTCGTCATCTTCCACTTGCCGGCGCTGTAGCGCTTGTAGAATGCCTCGCGCGCCTTCTGCTGCTGTTTGACCAGCTTGGCACCCTTCTTTTTGTTGAGGCCACGCTTCTTGCGTACGATCTCGACGCGGTCCTCAAAGGGAGCGGTCACCAACACGGCGATGTGGTTGGGGTTGTTGCGCAGCAGATAATCGGACAGGCGACCCTCGATAATGCAGCTCTCGGTCTCGCCCAGGTCCAAAATCACCTGGCTCATCTTTTGGAACAGCTTGTCCGAGTACGAACGGGCATCGTAGCGGTCGGGCAGAAACGCCATGTTCTCAACAGCCAGGCGCTCGTCATAGGCCGCCATCTTATCGAGCGACTCGCCCGCACGCAGCGACGCGCGCACCAGCAGCTCGTTGTCGTACAGCGGAATCCCCAGCTCGTTGGCGAGGATACGGCCGATCTCGTGGCCCTCGGCACCAAAGTCACGCGCGATGGTAATGACCACGGGATTCTTCTTGTTCACCAGATCGCTCATCGCGATTCCTTTCTAACAAATGAGAAAAGGGCTGTCCTCGTTTCTCATTTTGTCACTTACGACCGTCCTGGTTTCCCAAGTGCGGCAGATTGTCCCAAAAGAGGAGCGCCGCGTACTAAATGTACGCAAGCGACGATTGAGGGGCAAGGTGCCGCGCTTGGAGAAGCAGGACTATGCGGCTACGATACGACGCTGATAAGCCCTCACCAGCAGCGAGATGCCAAAGTTGAGTGCAAAGTACATCGCAAACACCAGGCCGTAGAGCATGAGCACCTGCGACAGGTCGATCGCGTGCGCCATCACGACATTTGCCGTGTACATGAGCTCGGCCACGTTAATGCCCGAAAGATACGAGCTGTCCTTGATGACGGTCGTGCACTGGCTAAACAGCGCCGGAATGATCGTCTTAAACGTCTGCGGCAGAATGATGTAGCGCATGGTGGCAAAGAAGCCAAAACCCTGGCTCTGCGCCGCCTCAAACTGGCCGCGCGGAATCGAGTTGAGGCCGCCGCGCACAATCTCGGCCATAACGGCGCTGGTAAACAGCGTAAAGGCGATGGTCGAAATCACAATGTCCAGACCCTGCACCGTAAAGTAGATAAACAGGATCCACAGCAGGTTCGGCGTGCAGCGGAACAGCTCGATATAGGCACTCACCAAAATGCGGAACGGGCGGGGCGCATAGCTCTTGACGAGCGCCAGCAGCGTGCCAAAAATGAGCGAGAAAAAGATTGACAGCGCCGAGATCTCGATGGTCTTAACAAAGCCGCCCCAGATGTAGAGCAGGTTGGTCGCGTTGAAGATTTCCATGCGCTAGGCCTCCTCTACGTTGTCGAGCCCCAGCTCGGCCAGGCTCACGCCGCGCGGGCGCTCCTTGGAGCGGCGTTCGAGCCACTGCACCAGCATGGCGAGCGGAAAGCAGATGATGAAGTACATAAGGCAGCAGACGATGTATCCCTGCAGGTAGCCATACAGGCTTACGAAGTTGTCGGAGCGATACATAAGGTCGCCGCCGGCCACGAGCGCCAGCACCGACGTGTTCTTGACCAAGTTGAGCGCCTGGTTGCACAGCGGCGGCAGGATGATCTTGAACGTCTGGGGCAGCACGATGTACCAGTAGGCCTGCGCGCGCGTGAAGCCCTGGCTCTGAGCCGCCTCCATCTGACCGCGCGGAACGGCCTCGATGCCGGTGCGGATGACCTCCGAGATGTAGGCCGCGTGATACAGGCCCACGCCCAGAAAGCCCAGCACGAACGGCGCGATACGCACCGGCTGGTCGGCACCGGTTATGGCCTGCAAAAACTGCGGGCCGGCCATGTACATAAAAAGCACCTGCACGGGCAGCGGGGTGTTCTGGTAAAACTCCACGTACACGCGGCTGATAGCACGCAGCACGCGCGAGCGAGTGGTCGAGAACACACCCAGCAGCGTGCCCAGCACCAGCGACAGCAGCAGACCGGCAACGACCACCTGCAGCGTCACGCCAAAGCCCTCCCAGAAGGGCCCCATGTTTTGGAATGTCGTCGACCAGCGGTCGGCGTCAAACAATCCTTCGAGCATTTGATTCCTTCCTTGGACGAACGATTACACAAGACCCCAGGTCTTGACCTCTTTGTCGAGCCAGCCGTCGGCCAGGCGATCGCAAATCACCTGATCGACCACCGCCGAAAGGTCGCAACCCTTCTTGGTCGCCACGCCGTAGCCCTGCTCGCCAAACTTGACCTCAGGCTGCAGCAGCTCGACGGTCTCGTTCATGTAGCCGGCCAGCGTGGAACGGTCCATGGCAAAGACGTCGATATTGCCGGCGTCGAGCGAACTCTTGATGATGGGGTAGCCGCTAAAGGCCCTAAACTCGGGCTTGCAGCTAAAGCCGTTGTCCTTGATCATCTGCTCAATCAGGCCCTGCGTGGTGGCGCCCTGGCTCACACCGATCACCTTGCCGTCCAGGTCCTCGATCGAGGTAAAGCCCGAACGCTTCTTGACCATGAGGCCCACGTAGTCAGTACGATACGGGGTGGAGAAATCCCAGCTCTTCTTGCGCTCGTCGGTGATGGTGTAGGTCGCCGCGACCACGTCGAGCTGGCCGTTGTCGATGAGCGGGCCGCGCGTCTTGGGCGTCACGTCGGTAAACTCAACGAGCTCCTGAGCGCGCGCCTCCTTGTAGCTCACGCCAAAGACGGCAGCGGCAATCTGATAGCACAGGTCGACTTCCATACCCTCAAAACGGCCCTTGGCGGTGTCGTAATAGCCGTAGCCGGGAACGTCCTTTTTGACGCCGGCGTTCAGGTGGCCGCGCGACTTGATGGCCGCGAGCTTGGACCCCTTATCGAAGCTCTCGCCGCTGGTGGAGCTGCCGCAGCCGGTGAGCGCGGTGCCCGTCAGCGCGAGCATGCCGGCCCCCGCCAGCTGCAAAAAGTGACGGCGCGATACGGCCGCCCTCGTCATATCCGTCATGTCCATCACCCGCGCCTAGTGCAGAATCTTGGACAGGAACTCGCGGCAGCGCGGGTTCTCGGGGTTATCGAAGAAGTGCTCGGGCGTGCCCTCCTCCAGGATGCGACCGTCCTCCATAAAGATGACGCGGTCGGCCACCTGGCGCGCAAAGCCCATCTCGTGCGTCACGCAGATCATGGTGATGTCCTCCTGCGCGAGCTCGATCATAACGTCCAGGACCTCCTGGACCATCTCGGGATCGAGTGCCGAGGTCGGCTCGTCAAACAGGATGATGGGCTGCTTGGTGCACAGGGCACGGGCGATGGCGATGCGCTGCTGCTGACCGCCCGAGAGGTTTTGCGGATACTCGCCGGCCTTATGCGCCATGCCGACGCGCTTGAGCGCGGCGATGGCGATCTCGGTGGCCTCTTCCTTGCTCTTCTTTTGCAGCTTGATGGGCGCGAGCGTCAGGTTGCCCAGCACCGTCATGTTGGGATACAGGTTGAACTGCTGAAACACCATGGAGCTGTATTTGCGAGCCATCTCCAGGTGATTCTTTTTGGTGAGCGGCGTGCCGTCGATGATGACCTCGCCCGACGTGGGCTCCTCCAGGTAATCGACGCAACGGATGAGCGTCGACTTGCCCGAGCCGGACGGCCCAATCATAACGAGCTTCTCACCGCGCTTGACGGTGAGGTTGATATCTTTGAGCACGTGCAGGTCGCCAAAGTACTTGTTGAGATGCTTGATCTCGATCATGTCTGCCATGAATGTCCCTTTCCTGCTTTTACACGAATTGCACTATTGTACGGAAAGAACCACGTTTCCGCAGCCCACACTGTATCACCGTAAAGAACCCGCAACCTTTTACCCACTCATTGGGGACAGACTTAAATGAGTGCCCGCTCATTGGGTACTCATTTAAGTCTGTCCCCAATGAGCGCCC
>CAKUCJ010000071.1 GCA_934643435.1 uncultured Collinsella sp. | reverse complement strand
CCTCGCTCGAGTCAGTCGTTCCCGATAAGAACTCGGGTCTGATGACCTACTACCTGCTCACCCTCATTCTTCCCATGGCGATTTTCTTCCTGATTGGCTGGTGGCTCAACCGCCGCATGAAGAAGGCCATGGGTGATGACGGTCCGTCGATGAACTTTGGCGGCGGTGGTTTTGGCGGCGGCGGACTGGGTAAGTCCGGCGCGCGCGTGATCGCCTCCAAGGATGTGGGCGTGACCTTTAAGGACGTCGCCGGCCAGGAAGAGGCCAAGGAGTCCCTCAAAGAGGTTGTCGACTTTCTGGAGAAGCCGCAGCGCTATGAGGAGATCGGCGCCAAGCTGCCGCGCGGTGCCCTACTCGTTGGCCCTCCGGGCACCGGTAAGACCCTGCTCGCCAAGGCTGTTGCCGGCGAGGCGGGCGTGCCGTTCTTTAGCATTTCGGGTTCTGAGTTTGTTGAGATGTTCGTCGGTCGTGGCGCTGCCAAGGTGCGTGACCTTTTCAAGCAGGCCAAGGAAAAGGCCCCGTGCATCGTCTTTATCGACGAGATTGATACCATCGGCAAGAAGCGCGATGGCGGCGGCTTTAGTGGCAACGACGAGCGCGAGCAGACACTCAACCAGCTGCTGACCGAGATGGACGGATTCGACAACCACAAGGGTATCGTTGTTTTGGCCGCGACCAACCGTCCCGACAGTCTTGATCCGGCCCTGCTGCGCCCCGGCCGTTTTGACCGCCGTATTCCCGTGGAGCTGCCCGACCTGACCGGCCGCAAGAACATTCTTGAGCTGCACGCCAAGAGCGTGAAGACCGAGCCGCCGATCGACCTGACCGCGATTGCCCGCGCCACGCCCGGTGCCTCGGGCGCCGACCTGGCCAATATCATCAACGAGGGCGCCCTTCGCGCCGTCCGCGAGGGTCGCAAGCGCGCAACGCAGGATGACTTTGAGGAGTCGGTGGAGGTCGTCATCGCCGGTCAGCAGCGTAAGTCCACGGTGCTGTCCGACCACGAGAAGCAGGTCGTTTCCTATCACGAGATCGGTCATGCTATCGTCGCCGCCCGTCAGAAGGGCTCCGCTCCGGTTACGAAGATCACCATCGTGCCGCGCACGAGCGGCGCTCTGGGCTACACCATGCAGGTCGAGGAGGACGAGCGCTTCCTGACCACGCGTCAGGAGGTCCTGGACAAGCTCGCCGTCTATTGCGGTGGTCGCGCGGCCGAGGAGCTCATCTTTGGCGAGATGACGACCGGTGCCGCCAACGATATCGAGCAGGCTACCAAGCTCGCCCGCAACATGGTGACGCGCTTTGGTATGTCTGACGAGTTTGGCATGATGGCGCTCGGTACTGTTCAGAATGCGTACCTTAACCAGGACACGTCGCTCACCTGCGCTCCCGGTACGGCCGAGCGCGTGGACGCGATCGTCGCCAAGCTGATTGAGGACGCCCACGATCGCGCCCTGCAGATCCTGAAGGAGAACAAGTTCAAGCTCCATGAGCTGGCTCGTTATCTGTACAAGAAGGAGACCATCACGGGCGAGGAGTTCATGAATCTCCTCACGCGTGAGAACCCACTGATGCCGAAGCAGCAGTAAGACTGGTCGTATAGCGTCGAACGCCCCATTTGAGTGACAATCTCAAATGGGGCGTTTTGCTGGGAAAGGATGGAAATGAAGATCGTGGTAAGCGCCTGCTTGATGGGCGAGAGCTGCAAGTACAACGGGCTCGATAACTACCGCCGTGAGCTGGTTGAGGCCTGCGAGCGCACGGGGACCGAGGTGCTCCTCGTGTGCCCCGAGGTCTTTGGCGGCCTGCCCACGCCGCGCGATCCGTCCGAGATCGTGGATGGTGAGGTTCGCACCCGTGAGGGCGTGTCGGTCGACCGCGAGTTTCGCTTGGGCGCCCAGCGCGCGCTCGATATGTGCGAGCAGGCAGGCGGATCTTCCGAGATCGTCGCTTGCATCCTGCAGGACCGCAGCCCCTCGTGCGGCGTGGGCCGTATCTACGACGGAACGTTCAGCGGAACCCTCACTCCGGGCAATGGCGTCTTCGTCGACCAACTCCTTCGCCACGGCTACCGCGTGATCCCCGCAAGCGAATTCGACCCGAGCATGCTGCAGAATTAAAAACCACCACAAAGGTGCCTGTCCCCTTTGTGGTGGTTTTGGCAGGTTAGGCCAGCAGCGTGTGGCCGTAGGCGTTGGCGGCCTTGATGGCAGCGGCGAACTTCTCGTCGGTGAAGGGCTCCGGGTTGCCCTGCTTCCACTCGTTGGTGGCGTGCGCGAACTCGCACAGGGCCGGGATATCCGCCTCGGTAAGGCCGACCTGCTCAAGCGTCACGGGCAGGCCCATCTGCTTGTTAAAGGCGGCGTAGCGCTCAAGGTTCTCGGTATCGCCCGTATAGGCAAACAGTACGAGCACACCCAGGCTCACGACCTCGCCGTGTAGATACGTTCCCTCGCGCGGGATGCTGCAGGTGGCGTTGTAGAACGCGTGCGCCACGCTCGAGTTGTAGTAGTAATCGTTCTGGTTCGTGAGGTTCGAGACATAGCCCGTGTTGACCACGATGTCGAGCGCGATTTGCTTGACGGCTTCGCTCGACAGGTTCTCGCGCACGTCCTCAAGACCCTGGACGCCATAGGTAAACAGCGGCTCGGAGCAGGTGTGGGCAAGCGCCAAGCCAAGGCCGGCCGTGTGCTCCAGGTTGCCGGCGCTCGTGGCGTATTCGACCTCGGGCTGCTTAGACAGGGCATCGCCCACACCGGCCCAGAAGTACTCCGCCGGTGCTTCGGCGATGATCTTGGGGTTAATGAAGATGTGCGCGGGGCGGTTGGGATACGAATAACCCTCGAGCGAGCCGTCGTCGTTGTACACGACGGCAATGGCGGTCGCGGCGGAGCAGTTGGAGCAGATCGTCGGGACGGTGAAGACGATCTTCTTGAGCTCGATGGCCGCGGTCTTGACGGTGTCGAGCGCTTTGCCGCCTCCGCATGCGATAAGCACGTCAGCCTCCTTGCAGGCAGGGGAGTTCACGAGCTTGGCAATGTTGGCGCGCGTGCTGTTGGTGCCGTAGACGCGCGTCTCCAGAACTTCGACATCGGTGCCCTCAAGTGCCGCCTCGATACCCGGCAGCGCCGCGGCCAGGGCGCGCTTGCCGCCAATGATGGTAACCTTCGTCGCTCCGTACTCGGCCAGCGCGGCGGGCAGCTCGGCAAAGCAGCCCTCGCCAACGGTGTAATCGCTCATTCCAATGGTGCGCATAGCAACCTTCTTTCGTTCGATAAAGTGCTTTCAGGTATTTTGCTCCAAGAGAAGGCGCATAGCCGTGAGAAATTTCGAACGTATAAAACCAGTGTTGAGGGTTTTTCGCTGGCGCGGACCGTGCTACCATACAGCGCATAAGCGTTGATGGGGACGAGTAGTCGGCCATCCGCGTGCCACAGAGAGCGGGGAGTGCTGAGAACCCGTGCATGCGTCCGATGAAAATCACCCCGGAGCTGCGGTCCCAACGGATGTGCCGCACAGGTTCGTCTTAGTAGACATCGCCGAGATGGTCGTCGATACAGGCCAGCCGAGTAACGGATGCGAGCGCGCGGCGACGCGGGCGAGGGCATCTAAGCTGGGTGGTTAAGCGAAGAGCTTTTGCGGGCGCACGGCCCGTTTTGTGGCGCTTCGTCCCAGCTTGCAGGGACGGGCGCTTTTTTGGTGCCCAGAGGGCGTGCGCGCCCACGACAAGAAAGGGGTACCGTGGCAAACGAGTACAAGCAGACGATGAATCTGCCCAAAACCGGATTTCCTATGCGTGCCGGTCTTTCCAAGTCCGAGCCCAAGCGACTCAAGGACTGGCAGGACAACAAGGTCTACGAGCAAGTTCTGAAGAAGAACGAGGGTCACAAGAAGTTCGTGCTGCACGACGGCCCTCCGTACGCCAACGGCCCGATCCACATCGGCCACGCCATGAATAAGATCTCCAAGGACATGATCAACCGTTACTGGATGATGCAGGGCTTTGAAGTTCCCTATGTCCCCGGTTGGGACTGCCACGGTCAGCCGATCGAGCACAAGGTCGAGGAGAAGCTCGGCACCGAGAAGTTCAACCAGACCTCCACGGCTAAGATCCGCGAGCTCTGCAACAAGTTCGCCGTCGAGAACATCGAGCTGCAGAAGGCCGGTTTCCGCCGCCTGGGCGTGCTCGGCGACTGGGACAACCCCTACCTTACGCTCTATCACCAGCACGACGCCGCCGACATCGAGGTCTTTAAGGCTATGTTCGATAAGGGCATGATCTATCGCGGTCACAAGCCCGTCCACTGGTGCAAGCACTGCCACACCGCGCTCGCTGAGGCCGAGATCGAGTACTCCGACGAGACGAGCCCCTCCATCTTCGTGCGCTTCGAGATGACCTCCAAGCCCGCCGGCCTCGAGAACTTTGACGGCCCGGTCGACTTCATCATCTGGACGACCACGCCGTGGACCATCCCCTCCGACCAGGCAGTTTCCCTCAAGCCCGGCGCCGCTTACGTCGCCGTCGAGCACGACGGCCGCGCCGAGGTCATGCTCGAGGACCTGGCTCCCAAGTGCTGCGAGGAGTTTGGCTGGGAGTACACTCCGGTCATGGTCGACGGCAAGCCCTACGTGGTTCCCGCCGAGACCTTCCACCACATCCACTACAAGCAGCCGATCTTCGACGGTGTCGAGGGCGTGGCGCTGCTGGCCGATTACGTCGGTGTCGATGACGGTACCGGTATCGTCCACAACTCGCCCGGCCACGGCGTCGACGACTACTTCGCCTGTCTCAAGGAGGGCATCACCGACATCTGCATGCCGGTCGATGACGACGGCAAGTTCTACACCGGCGAGGAGTTTGGCACCGGTGGCCCCTTCAGCGGTATGGATACCGACGAGGCCAACCCGCACATCATCGAGTTCCTGCGCGAGCGCGGTACCCTGGTCCTCGAGAAGAAGATCACGCATAGCTATCCGCACTGCTGGCGCTGCAAGCACCCGGTGCTCTTCCGTGCTACCGATCAGTGGTTTGTCTCGATGGACAAGACCGGTCTGCGCGAGCAGGCTGGCAAGGAGGTCCGCGAGAACGTCAAGTGGTATCCGGCCCACGCCGCCAACCGCATCGGCGCCATGGTCGAGCAGCGTCCCGACTGGTGCATCAGCCGCCAGCGCAACTGGGGCGTGCCTATCCCCAGCTACACCTGCGCCGACTGCGGCGAGAAGGTCATGAACGACGCCACGCTCGACGCCGTCATCAAGCTCTTCCACGAGAAGGGATCCGACGCCTGGTTCACCGACACTCCCGAGAGCTACCTGGGCGAGGCCTGCGTCTGCCCCAAGTGCGGCGGTCATCACCTCAAGGCCGATAAGGACATCCTTGACGTGTGGTGGGATTCTGGCGTGTCCTGGAAGGCCGTCTGCGAGTACCGTCCCGAGCTGGAGTATCCGGCGGACGTGTACCTCGAGGGCTCCGACCAGCACCGCGGTTGGTTCCAGAGCTCGCTGCTCACCTCGGTGGGCGCCAATGGACACGCTCCGTACAAGGCGGTCGTCTCGCAGGGCTTCACCCTCGATGGCCAGGGCCGCAAGATGTCCAAGTCGCTCGGCAACGTCATCGACCCCAACAAGGTCTGCGACGAGATGGGCGCCGACATCATCCGCCTGTGGGTTGCCTCCGTCGACACCAGCTCCGACGTGTCCATCGACCACGAGATTCTCGCTCGTACGTCCGATGCCTACCGCCGTTTCCGCAACACGCTGCGCTTCCTGCTTTCCGAGCTCGAGGGCCAGTTTGAGCCCGAGACCGACGGCGTCGCCTTTGCCGACCTGCTGCCGCTCGACAAGCTCATGGTTGCCCGCCTGACCCAGGTCCAGGCCGAGGTCGACGACGCCTACGCTAGCTACGAGTTCCCGCGCGCCTACCGTGCGCTCTACGACTTCGTGGTCACCGAGCTTTCCAACGTGTACCTCGACGCCCTGAAGGACCGTCTGTACTGCGACAAGCCCGGCTCGCTCGAGCGCCGCAGCGCCCAGACCGTGCTGGCTGAGCTCTTCTCGATGCTCATGCGCGACCTGCAGCCGATCCTGTCTTACACGGTCGACGAGGCCATGGCCTATGCGCCCGCCGGCTGCGTCGATCACCAGAAGTACGCTGCGCTGCTCGATTGGTACAAGTCGCCCATCACGGTCGACGAGGCCAATGAGTTTGAGGGCGTGCTCGAGGCTTCGCTCGAGCTCCGTAGCGCCGTGACTAAGGCTCTTGAGGATGCCCGCTCCTCAGGTACCTTCACCAAGAGCCAGCAGGTCCGCGTCAAGGCGGTCGTTCCCGCCGAGATGTACGCGCTGCTGACCGGCGACAAGGCCGTCGACCTGGACGAGTTCTACATCGTCTCCGATGTTGAACTGACCCAGGGCGAGGAGCTTTCCGTTGTCATCGAGGCTGCCGAGGGCGAGTGCTGCGACCGTTGCTGGAACTACCGCACCACCGTCGGCGAGTACAACGGCCACGCTCACATCTGTAAACGCTGCGCCGAGGCACTCTAGTTGCGCGGTTTTACCAAACCGCGTAACGGCTCGACGCTGCAAACCCGCCAGAGCGGCAATCTGCCTTTCAGCTTCGGCGG
>CAKUCJ010000070.1 GCA_934643435.1 uncultured Collinsella sp. | reverse complement strand
GAGCGGCTTGCCGTCGATGAACAGGCAGGGAACCTGGCGCTTTCCTCCGACGGCGATGAGCGTCTGCTCGGCATCGGGGTCGGTCGAGATGTTGCGCTCGGGGATGGTCACGCCATTGTCCGCCAGGAAGCGCTTCACCTTAATGCAATACGGGCATCCGGTCATAACGTACAGCACGAGCTCGTGATTAGTAGCCATGGGTCTCCAATCGGTTGGTATTTTGATTGAGATACCCAAAGCCGCTGCAATCTAAGCACGAGTCAGCGACGACTCGATAGCCTTGACCAGAAACGCTGTGGCGCCAGTGCCGCACGGCTTGTCATAGTAGTCTACGAAGCGCTGGTCGGCGAGGTAGCCGTGGGCGAGCCCCAGATATGCCTCGTCTTGGGGCTCGCTGCCCCAGTTGAGAGCTATCCAGCGGCGATGCATCGCGACGAGCTTGCGAGCCTCGCTGCCTTCCGGTTCGCCATCGCCCATGGCAATCGAGAGCTGGCCCAAAATGGCACGTTCAAGCTCCTTCATGTCGTTCCATGTCTGAGGGTCCATGTCCAGCAGCGCGTCGTTTGCCGCATCGACGGCTTCAGTGCCATAGCGAGCTCGAGCTTCGGCACCGTAGCGCTCCTCGTTTTCCTGCACGGTGCGCCAGCGCTCTAGTTGCGGTAGGACGGCGCCCATGAGCGAAACGGCTTCGTCGAGTGACATGCCGGTGTTTTGCGCCAGGCGCGGGGCACAATCCTCGATCATTGCCTCCATGGTGGTCTCGTGGGTGTACTTGCCGTGGTCGTAGCACCATTTGCAGTAATGATCGGTCGTGGCGCCCGTAGCGTCGGTGCCGCAGTCATCGGGCGTGAGCAGCATGCCGCAGCTCTCGCAGTAGTGCTCGGGCATTTCGAGCAGATGAGACAGCGGCTCTCCGGTCACGGCGGCAATGAGCTTCATCATATCGATGCCCGGCGTGACCTCGCCGCGCTCCCAGCGGCTGATGGCTTGGCGCGTTACATAGAGCTTGGCGGCGAGCTGCTCTTGGGTGAGATTGTTGGCGCGACGGACGGCGATGAGTTTTTCTGCAAAGGCCATGACGGCTCCTCTCTGCTGGTTGATGGCTTAAGCATACGCGGCGGTAGGCACCCTTCCAAGCAACCGTTGGTTGCACGTTCGGCGACCGCGGTGGGGGATTGCGCGCAGCGCCTCGTGCGCCCATGCCGTACAATGACCGGCATGGAACCTATTGCACACATACATACCGACCTGCCGCAGAAGTTTGGCATTCCGCGCAACAGCTTTTTGGCACCCCATCTACAGGGCCGTATTGTCTTTGAGCCGGAGTTTGCCTCTAACGCCGCGGTTGCAGGGCTCGAATCCTTCTCGCACTTATGGCTGCTTTGGCGTTTTGAAAATGGAACGCCCGGCGGCACGGCAAAAGACATCGCCGTCGATGCCAAAACACAGGACAAAGCCGGCACTAATGCCAAGTGGTCAAAGACCGTGCGTCCGCCGCGCCTGGGAGGTGCCGAGCGCGTGGGCGTGTTTGCCACGCGTAGCCCGTTTCGGCCCAACCCCATCGGCCTTAGCTGCGTAATGCTCGACCGCGTTGAGCTCACCGACAACGGTCCCATCATCCACGTGCTGGGTGCCGACCTGCGCGACGGCACGCCCATCTACGACATCAAACCCTACATTCCGTTTGCGGATTGTCATTCGGACGCGACGGGTGGATGGATTGAGGACGCCCCGTGGCAAGAGCTCAACATCGATTTCCCGCAGGCGCTGCAAGACAAAATCCCACCCACAAAGCTCGCGGGCCTGGTCGAGGTCCTTCGCCAAGATCCGCGCCGTGCTGGAAGCAAGCACGAGCCCAATCGCGTCTACCACTTGGCCTACGCCGGGCTCGACGTGTCGTTTACGGTCGACGGGACGCAGCTGACCGTAACGGCCGTCACCGAAGCTCAGGACTAGCTGGCCGCCCGCCCGCATCAGTCAAATTCAACCCCAAAACCCGCGCCAAAGCCGCCCATCCTGGTGGACAATAACGCCTACCGAACCAATCCGCTTTGCACGGGAGCCTAGCATGAAATACGACTTCACCTCAATCATCGACCGTCACGACATGGATGCCATCGCCGTTGACTCCTGGGGCGAGATCCCCGGTATGGCTCCGAACGTGCCCGACGAGGGCTTCGACCGCATCCCCATGTGGGTGGCCGACATGAACTTTGCCACCGTCCCCACGGTCCAGGAACACATCATTCAGCGTGCCCAGCACCCTATGTTTGGCTACTTTGATCCGCGCGCCGAGTACTTCGACCGCATCATCGAATGGCAGAGCCGTCGCAACGGCGTTGAGGGTCTGGCGCCTGAGCATATCGGCTACGAAAACGGCGTGCTGGGCGGCGTCGTGTCGACGCTTCGCGCCTATGTGCAGCCCGGTGATGCGGTGCTGGTCCACAGCCCCACCTACATCGGTTTTACCAAGTCCATCGAGGCCGCGGGCTACCGCATTGTCCATAGCCCGCTTAAGCTCGACGACCAGGGCATATGGCGCATGGACTTTGAGGACATGGAGCACAAGCTCGAGCAAAATCACATCCATGCTGCCGTTTTCTGCTCGCCGCATAATCCCTGCGGCCGCGTGTGGGAACGCGACGAGATCGAGCGCGCCATGGACATCTATCGCCAGCACGATTGCGTGGTGATCTCGGACGAGATCTGGTCCGACATCATCCGTCCTGGGCACAAGCACATCCCGACGCAGTCGGTGAGCGAGGACGCCCGCATGCGCACGGTCGCCCTTTATGCGCCCAGCAAGACCTTTAACCTCGCGGGCCTAGTCGGCAGCTATCACATCATCTACAACGAGACGCTGCACGACCGCGTGTGCGCCGTGTCCAACAAGACCCATTACAACGAGATGAACGTCCTCTCGATGCATGCGCTCATCGGCGCCTACCAGCCGCAGGGCTACGAGTGGGTGGACGAGCTCAACGAGGTCATCAAGGGCAACGTTGACTACTTCTGCGACTACGTGGACGAGCATTTTAAGGGCGTGGCCTATTCGCGTCCGCAGGGCACGTACATGGTGTTCCTGGACTGTACGGAGTGGTGCCGCGCGCACGGTCGCGACGTTCAGTGGCTGCTCGACGAGGGCGCGCGCGTGGGCGTGGGCTATCAAGACGGCCGTCCGTTCCACGGGCCTTGCCACATTCGCGTGAACCTGGCCTTGCCGCTTTCGCGCGTAAAGGAGGCGTGCGTTCGTCTGGACCGCTACGTTTTTAATGCACAGTAAACGCCCACTTCGTGCAGGGGGTCTTTTGGTCAGATTGGGCAGAAGGTCCCGCACGGTAAGGCGTTCGTAATCATTGAGCGGTTCTCGAAACTCACCTGCTATTATTAGCCCATTGCCGTCAACAAACAGGACCGTCAGGAGCTTGATGAAAGGACCCCGCCGCCCGGTTGCCATAACGTTATTCCTTGCGCTCGCGATGGTGGGTGTATTTGGCGTGGCGATAGCGGGTTGCTCAGGGCCGAGTGACGGCGCCTCGGCCTCTTCGGCAAAAAGCACGGCCTCGCAGACAAAAGACGATGACGATGGCCTCAAGACCCTCAACGTCGGTAGCGACCTTTACCCGCCGTTTGTCTATGCCGACGAGTACGGTGAGACGGTCGGCCTGGATGTCGAGATTCTGACCGAGGCCCTGGCCCGCATTGGCTACAAACCAAACTACCAGCTCATCGACTGGGAAAAGAAGAAAGACATGCTGGCGAGCGGCGAGCTCGACTGTGTCATGGGCAGCTTTAGCATGACGGGCCGCGAGGACGAGTATCGCTGGGCCGGCCCGTATCTGGCGAGCCGCCAGGTGGTCGCGGTTAATCCCGAGAGCGATATCTACACACTTGCCGATCTTGAGGACAAGGTCGTGGCGGTTCAGTCCACCACCAAGCCCGAGTCAATCCTGCTCAATCGACTGAACGAAAACGTTCCGCAAATCAAGGAGCTGTACAGCTTCTCGGATCGCTCCTACCTGAATCCGGCGCTCGTTGAGGGCCTGGTCGATGCTATTGCCGCGCACGAGTCGTCGTTACTCACCTACGAGAAAGACTATGGCGTGACATATCGCATCCTGAATGAGCCGCTGCTCGAGGTCGGCCTGGGTACTGCCTTCGACATCAACGACACGCGCGGGATCGACGTCAAGCTCACGCACGCTTACCAAGAGATGCTTGCCGACGGCACCATGGAGCGCCTGGTGTCCAAGTACTTTGACGACCCTTCGCCATTCTTGAACGTGGAGGGGCTGTCATGATCGATATGCCTGATCACGTCACAGAGGAGCAGGGCAATCGTGCGTCATGGATGTGGCCGCTTGTCGCCCTGGTGGGAATAGCGCTTTCGGTCGTTGCCGGTATGGCAAGTTATGGCTATACGACTGCTCAGGCCGAGAAGCGCTTTGCGGACGTTGTTGACTACGTGGCAACGCAGAGCCTTTCCTACGATGCGTTCAACAGCGCCTACGCGAAAAAAAATCTGATTCGCGTTATGGAGATCGCCGACGAGGCGGCGCGCGACATGGAGCGCGACGGCTCGGCGGATGGTGCCACGCTGGAACAATATACTGACCGGTTCAACGTAAGCGCGCTGATTGTGATGGACGCGTCGGGCAGCCTGGTGGCAGAATCCTCGACGGATGAGGTGGGCTACGAGTCACTTGCGTCGTATCTCAAAGAAGCGCCCGTGTTGGAAGTGGCGGCCCATCCTCTCAAGTCATATACTGCCCGCATCACGCTTGCGGACGATTCGGTCGCGGATATTGGTTGCGTCGCCCGTCAGGACGGTGACGGTATCGTTGTCGCAGTGAGGCACCAGAGCGCCAAGGCGGTTGCGAGCAATACGCTCAAGCTGCAGAGCTTGCTCGACGGGTACGAGACCATCGATGATGGCGATATCGTGATCGAAAACGATGGCAAGGTCGTTGCGACTAACGTCGTTGAGCCCACCATATTGGGCGTGTTTGATCTACCTGCGACGGATGCCATCATTGTCGACGGTATTAAGGAGCGCTGCCTGCCCGGCAAGGTCCGACTGATCAACGCCGACGGTAAGTGGTATCTGGGCACATATGGCAAGGCGCGTAAGTTTTACGTGTACACTTATGCCTCGGCGCAGAGCCTCTTTGAGGTCGTCGCTGCGGTTGTCGCTTGCGTACTGGTGCTCTATGGCGGTGCCATAACTGCCGTTGTGCTGGTGCGCCGCCGCGCGGACCGTCGACGCTTGACGGATTTGCTGCAGCAGGAGCGAGACTACGGCGATAAGCTGGCCGAAGCGGCGCGCGAGGCCTCGTCCGCCAACTCGGCAAAGACAGAGTTCCTGCGTCGCATGAGCCACGACCTGCGCACGCCCATTAACGGCATCCGCGGCATGGTCGAGGTGGGAGACGCTCATGCAGACGATCTGCAAAAGCAGACCGAGTGCCGCTCAAAGATCTGGACGGCTTCTGGGTTGCTGCTCGACCTTGCGAACGAGGCGCTCGATATGAGTCGCCTGGAGAGCGGTCAGGTCGATCTGGAGCTTGTTCCCACAAATTTGGTGACCCTCAACCACGAGGTGCGCGATATTCTGGAGCGCCAGGCCGAGGAGCGCCTGGTGACAATTATCTGCGACCAGCAGACGCTTAATCATCCCTATGCGCGGGTGAGCGTGACGCACCTCAAGCGCTTGTTGCTCAATATTGCCGGCAATGCCGTCAAGTACAACCGTCGGGGCGGTTATGTTCGCCTGACGTGCCGTGAGGTGGAGCCGGTGGATGGCGTCCCCGTCTATGAATACACGATTGCCGATAACGGTATTGGCATGAGCGAGGAGTTCCAACAGCACCTCTATGAGCCGTTTTGTCGCGAGGAGCAGCAGGTGGAAGGCGCTTCATCGGGAACTGGCCTGGGTGCGCCTATTGCTAAACAGTTGGTCGAGCTTATGGGCGGAACCATGAGCTTTTCGAGCATTTTGGGGCAGGGGACGACGTTTACCATCCGTCTGCCGTTTGAGAAGTGCACGCGCTCCGAGATTCCTCAGGCTGTGCGCGTGGACGCGGGAGATGGCGATGCGCTCCAGGGCTTGCGCGTTTTGCTCGTAGAGGATAACGACCTGAATGCCGAGATTGCACAGTTTACGCTCGCCCGTGCCGGTGCCGTCGTGACGCATGCCAAGGATGGTGAGTCTGCCGTCGAGATGTTTGCCGCGAGCGCGCCGCACGAGTACGACGTGGTGTTGATGGACATTATGATGCCCGGCATCGATGGCCTTGAGGCCACGCGTCAGATTCGAACGCTCGATCGCGAGGATGCCGCGACCACGCCGATTATCGCCGTGAGCGCCAACGCCTTTGCCGACGATCGCAGGCTTTCGCGTGAGGCGGGCATGAACGCGCACCTGAGTAAACCAGTGAGTTCGCAGGAGCTCGTTGAGGCGCTTGCGCACATAGCCGCCGACGCTTCATAAG
The DNA here is from genome assembly GCA_934643435.1 of uncultured Collinsella sp. Taxonomy (GTDB): domain Bacteria; phylum Actinomycetota; class Coriobacteriia; order Coriobacteriales; family Coriobacteriaceae; genus Collinsella. The sequence continues at coordinate 138 of CAKUCJ010000070.1, read as the reverse complement.
CATATGGCCCGGTTCCAAGGTGGGTTGGAACCGGGCCATATTGCTATTGATGAGGCTTGCTGAGGGGTTTATTTTTCGTGAATCTGCTTGCCGCAGAGATGCTCAATCGTAATTTCGTACAGCTGAACGCCCTTGATG
>CAKUCJ010000069.1 GCA_934643435.1 uncultured Collinsella sp. | reverse complement strand
CGGACCATGCGACCGGACGCATCCATGGGGCAGGGCGTGAGCGGCTCGCCGCGAAGCGAACGACCGACGTTTTGCGCGTAGTGATCGCAAAACGTCGTAAGCGCCGCCTCCACCGCAGCCGGCTCGGGACGATCTCCCTGGCTGCAGGACAGGCAGGCCATAATCACGTCGAACAGCTGGGCATCGACAAACGCCAGCGCATCGCGCAGCTCCTCGGAGTCCGGCTCGAGCCCCAGCTGCTGGGCCTGTTCGGCGGCGGCAAGCGCCACATCGGGCTCACGCCGCAGCAGCTGGGTCAGGTCGCAACCGGGCGCATGGGCGCCAACGGGATAGTCGGGCCGCGTATCCATCTTGAGACGATAGGGGCTGGCGATATCACGCGTCTTTTTGCGCGAACCCGAGGTGCCCGACGCGCCCGGCGCCACCTCGTACGGAGCGACGCCGGCGATGAGCTCATAGACCGTGCTCGCCGCGGCATACACGTCAATCGCCGGCGACATGCGCAAAACACGCAGGTCGGCGATATCGTCGGTGAGCATCTCGGGCGGAGCGTAGGCAACCGTCGCGCGGCGCAACGTTGCATAGCGCTCCGTAAACGACGCCTTGCCGCCGGTCCCCGCCACCGCAGAGGCGGGCTCGAGGGCAAGCGACGAACCAAAGTCGATCAGGCACAGGTCAAACGTGCCCTCGGCAAGTTGTTGGTCGAGCGGCAGGCGTGCTGTGCGAACCATAATATTGGCCGGCGAGATGTCGCGATGGACAAAGCCCTCCCCCACCAGGTTCATGCGGCACAGCAGGTCGAACAGATCGCGACCCAGACGCGCCGCCACGAGCGGCGACAGGCGTTCGGCATCGTCCACGGCAAGCCGCTTACGCAAGCGGGCGAGCGTCTCGCCCTCGACCCATTCCATAACGATCGCGGGCACGCCGTCGACCTCGCCCCATCCATACAGGCGGGGAAAGCCCTTGAGGCCCGAAAGGGCACGGTGGCATTCGTATTCCTCGCGAAAAGCCGCCTTAAACTTGGTGACCAGCGCCTCGTAGGCGGTGTCGTCGTCGAACTCGTCGCGCGTCGGCAAGATGAGCTGCTTGAGCGCCACGGCCTCGCCCTGGGCGTTGACGGCGCGCGTCACGCGGCCGATACCGCCACGGCGCATGGTGGCGTCGTCGGCAAACAGCATCGTAAAGCGGCGCAGATAGACGGGCAGCTCGTCCGAGCCCAGCGCGATGGCAGGCTCAAACCCGTCGACGCGCGCCAGGCGTAGGCCCACCATGGGATCGCGGTCGAGCGCACTCGGGGCGGCAGAAACAAGACCGGTCATCATAGGGCAATCGCCGCCACGTTGGTATTGAAGTTGTTGAGCGCGACATCGTCATCGCCGTAATGCCCAACCCATTGGCACAGATTGGTGTAGCAGCCCCATAGGTTGGCGTACTGCCGGTACCACTTTGACTTGGGAGAAAACCTCTGCCGGCCAAACTCGGCACGGATGACAAACATATCGTTGGCGAGACTATCGCACGGCCCGGTATCGCCTGTTGCGTTATAGGTCGCAACCACGCTATTGGCCCTAGAGACATAGCCGTCGAGCATGTTGTACTTGGTCACGAGCCAACTGTGGATGCTTTCCTCCTCGGCAGCCGAAAGACCGCCGGAGTTCGCGTCACCACTGGTTCCACCGCTTGTCGAGCCACCACCCGTTGAGCCGCCGCCCGCGGACCCGCCGGAAGCAGAGCCCGAGCCGGAGCCACCACTCGAACTCGACGAACCAGAGCTTGAGCCAGACGAACCCGAACCGCCGGGTCTGTCCGTCTGCTGAGCGTCCTGACCCTTCTGCTGCTCAGCCTTGTTTACGACGGCCGAGACGCTGTTGTTGGAAAGTCGCTCGATGACCTTGGTATTGGTAAGCACGATGGTCTTGCCGTTGGCCAGCGTGACCTCGTTGTCCGGAGTCTCGGCACTATCTGCGTCGTCAACGCCAAACGCAACGTGCGCGACCACGGTCGCCCAGGCATATCCGGTTGTGGTCCCCAAATCGCTTTTGGCCTTGTGCCCCATGCGCAGCTCACGCGCGGCATGCGCCTGCACCATAGACGGCACCGTCACACCATAGGCGGAAACGCCGGCAACGACCAGCGCCAGCGAGCAGGACAGCAGCACATATGCCCGAGGCGCCAGGCCCAACCGGCGTCGCATGTGCACCGCGGCGCCATGCTTTTTCTGAGTGTCCCCGGGCCGCATGCGTTCTCCTCCAACGAAAACACGCCGCTCAAAAGCGGCGCATTCATTCAAATCCTTATGTGAGTGTATCAGCGAACGCAAAAGGTTGCGCAACGAATGCGCAAATACGAGACACGAACGGAGGCATCCACGCGATAAGCGGATGCAAAGCACGTTTGTTGTACAACAAATGCACGAACACCGGGGCAATTATGACCAGCCCGTGCGGAACCGCGCGGGGCAGACGGCCTCGATGCCTAGATCGCGCGACGGGCCTCGATGGCACGGCCAAGCGTGAGCTCGTCGGCATACTCCAGGTCGCCACCCACGGGCAGGCCACTCGCCAGGCGCGACACTTCAACACCCAGCGGCTTGATGGTGCGGGCGAGGTAGCTCGCCGTGGTCTCGCCCTCGATATTGGGGTTGGTGGCGATAATGACCTCGTGGATATCCTCATGGCCCAAGCGTGCCAGCAGCTCGCGGATGTGCAGCTGCTCGGGGCCGATCTTGTCCATGGGACTGATCACGCCGCCCAACACGTGGTATAGCCCGTGATAGCTGCCCGTGCGCTCGATCGCCTGGACATCGCGCGGCTCGCCCACCACGCAGATGCGGGTGGTGTCGCGCATCGGGTCCTGGCAGATGGAGCACTCGTCGGCCGTAGCATAGTTAAAGCAGCGGCTGCAAAAATGCACTTCCTGCTTAACCTCCAGAATGGCCTCGGCCAAGCGACGGGCCTCCTCGGCATCGGCCTCGAGCAGGTAATAGGCGATGCGCTGGGCCGACTTGGGACCGATGCCCGGCAGGCGGCCTAGCTCATCGAGTAGTTTTTGCAGGCTATGGTTGGCACTCATATATATGCGCGTCTTAGAACGGCATGCCCGGGATGTTGAGGCCGCCGGTGATGGCGCCCATCTGCTTGTTGGCAAGCTCGTTGACGCCGCGGACGGCCTCGTTGACGGCAGCCATGATCATGTCCTGCAGCATATCGACGTCCTCGGGGTCGAGCGCATCGGGATCGATGGTGAGGTTGACGAGCTCCATCTCGCCGTTGACGGTCACCTTGACCATGCCGCCGCCGGCAGAGGCGTCGACGGTCTGGGACTTGAGGTTCTCCTGCGCGGCGGCAAGCTGCTCCTGCATCTTGCGGGCCTGCTTCATCATCTGCTGCATGTTCATACCGGCCATGATGGCTCCTTTACGCGCGGCCGCGCAACGAGCTGCAAGGGCAGCCGGGACGCGGCGGGACTTTCAAACTCAAAAATCGTACCACGGCGCGGGCCAAGCGAGCGGGGCGGACACGCCACCTCAGTCGATATACATGTCCTCGAGCGCGACAATTCGCCAATCTTCGCGCGCGGCGAGCTTCTTTTTCGTGGCGGCGCTCACGTCATGCTTGCAGAACAGCATGAAATGAGAGGCGGCGTATCCCTTTACCAGGCCACGCTTGCTTTCGAGGTCGTCAATCTCTGCTGTCTCGTCAAACGACTCCCTATATTTGCACTCGCCGATTACCAGACACTTGGAAACTCGATCTGCGGCCAGGACATCAATATCATCTTGAGCCCGTTTGGCTGAATTCGTCCCCCACCACGACGACACCGCCGTCGCCGGAATTGGCAACTTGCCCTGTTTTGCCTGCTCAACCATCCATTCGGCACATAACGCCTCGAACCGATGGCCCAGGTATTCGTTCAGCTGCTCTTCTGGAAGCGCGTTGACGACCGCTCGCCCCAAACCCGCCTCGATATCGGACGAGTACGGCATGACAAACCGGAACCAAAACGCATAGCACGGCTCGGAAAGTCGGTAGATTCCGCGCTTGCTGGTTTCGATGTTCTCGCCAAACGGAACGGCCTTTTCGATAATTCCCACCGATTCCAACGCCCTGAGATAGCGAGGCAGTGTTGTCTGGGCAACACCCACGCGGTCGGCGATCTGCTTCGCGCGGTTTGCACCGGCAGCCACGGCTCGCAAAATCGAGTTATATATTGCCGGCTCCTGGAACTCCTGACGAATCAGGCCCTCCGGTTCGCCATATAGAAACCCCATGGGATCGAAGTAAAGGCGTGCCAGATTCTCCTTGAGCCCCGCGCTCGGATCCAGCTGCTGCAGATAGTACGGAACACCGCCGAAGCAGCCATAGAATTTAAAGGCATCTTGAGCGCTCAGACCCGAGAGCATCTTGGCCGCATCTTTGAATCCAAGGTCGCGCACCTTGATTTGAGCCGTGCGCCGGCCAAACAGAGGGCTTTTACGTCCCAGCACATTGCTTTCCATAAAACCCTGGTTGCTGCCGCAAAGAATGAGAAAAGCGTCCGTTTCCTTAAATGCCCTATCGATGGCGACCTGGAAAATCGAAGGCAGCGCCTCGTTGCGCATCGCCGCATAGGGAAACTCGTCAAACACGAAAATGAACCGCTCGGTGCGCGCCCGATCGGCGACGAAAGACAGCGCATCAGTCCAAGACAAAAATCCGCCAAGCGATGCGGGAAGATTAAAAAAGCTAGCGATAGCGCGATTAAAATCCGCAAGATTGTCGGCATCGCTTTGCTCGAGCGCAGTAAACGAGAGCGTCCGTTTACCGCGGCAGAACTCGTTGATCAGCGTCGTCTTTCCCACGCGCCGGCGACCATACACGACGGCCATCTGAAATGAACGCTGCTCATAAAGGGATTCGAGTTTTGCAAGCTCTGCTTCGCGACCGACAAACATTATGCACTCCTGAATTATGCAAGGTTGAATAATTCATACTTGCATAATATCGCAAGCTAAACTTGGCAGAGCCGGAATCCGGCATTTCATGGGTGCCACTAAAACTAAATGCCGAACCACTGCTCGAGGCGGCGCACATGGCGGCGGGGTATAATTTGATTTCCATAGATAGCAATTTGGAGGTGCCCCATGAATGCCCCCGACGTGCTCCAAAACATCCGCTCAAAACACCCCGTTGCATATTTGGTTCTCTATCTCTTTGTCGGCTGGGCATTGCTGGTTGTCATTACCCATGCTATAGCCTTTGGAGCAGAGCTGCTGATAGCCAGCTCGGACCAGCCCGTCGTCAAATGGGAAACAACCGATGAGTGCACCGACGGAACCCGAACCGTTTACTACAACAGTCCGTCCCTCTACCAAGAGTTCAGGGTCAAGATAAAGGACTCCAAGATTGCCGATGCCGAACTAGGCGTTTTCTTGACAATCGGAGCAACCGTCAGCGCCGAGCAAGTCGAGTACACGGACAGCCATGCGACGTATCGTATCGACCTCAGCATCCTAGGCCGACCGTCACGCACCTGTCTGCTCGAATGCGATATACGCGACACCACGTTGCACATGTCAGAAACACAGATGCACCCGGGCAAAGAGCCTCTGAAGAGCTAGAAGCCCCAACCCCAACGAGTGGCCCTCAGCAGTAAAACGATAGCCCGCCGGTCGTTTCTTTCCAGCGCTTATAAAGACTAGGCATATACTCGTCCGCCTTCGTAAGCAAAACGCAAGATGAGCGGGGCATTGTTGCGCACGAAATCATCGAGCTCTTTGAGGTCTGCCTCGCTAAAGCCCTCTTTCGACACCCAGTTGAATGCCGGCAAGATGCACTCTGCCGTGTCAAAACCCCAATCGCGTGGGCGCTCAACAACGACCTTCACCGTATTGTCTTCACGGACTTCGGAATACGAAACCTGCGTATCGTCCTCAAGGCGGACATATTCCCACATCATAAGCTCGCTCCGTTCAAAGGGTTGTCTTCTTGAGCAGTATACCCGCCTGCGCAGCTACTCCACCGGTTTGAAGATGGTGGACTGGCCGAAGACGCTGCGGATGAGGGCTTTAGCCTCGTCCTCGGTCTGCGGAATGCTCGGAGCCGCTCCTTGGTGGCCGAACGGACTGCCCGCACCGGGGTTGGACTCCCAGGGAGCCGCGGGGGCGTCGTCGCCTGCGGGGGCAGGCGCCGCAGCTGCGGAGGCCGCTGCGGCAGGTTTGGACGCCGGAGCCGCGCCGGGCACGTCGAACGGGGGCAGATCGTCCCCGCTCGCATCGCCGGCAAAACCGCCGACCATAGCATCGTCGTAGGGCACCTGCTCGGATTCCCACGGCGCGGGCTGCGCGGCAGGCTGAGATTTGGGAGAGACAGAGCGCTCGGGCGCACGGGGCGCGGGCTCCGTCGGGAGCTTGCCCGTGGCGGGAGCGCCGGCGGGATTATCTGAGCGCAACCACGGAGCCTTGCCCAGGTCGGACGACTTGGGCGCGGGCGCAGCGGCAGCATGTTTTGGCGTAACGGGCTTAGGCGCCGACGGGGTCGGTGCCGCTACCGGTGCCGTTTGCTGCTGCGGCGCGCTGACGCTCGAGGATGCAGGGGCCGCCGAGGACACGGGTTGCGGGTCCGCAGATGCCGCAGCCCGTGCAGATGGAGAATGCTCCTCATGTTGA
>CAKUCJ010000068.1 GCA_934643435.1 uncultured Collinsella sp. | reverse complement strand
CGCAGGTCAACGGCGTGTTGCCGCGCTTCAATAACAAATGGTAAGGATGCCGGCAGATAGCTGTTGGGATGCAGCCGAGTGCTATGATAGACGGGTTCTTTTGTCTATCTAGGAGGCTTTGCCTGATGGAGATCACCAAGGATATCCGCTACGTTGGCGTCGACGATCACGACATCGACCTGTTCGAGGGCCAGTACGACGTGTCCGAGAACGGTATGGCATACAACAGCTACGTTATCTTGGGCGAGAAGATCGCTGTCGCCGATTCGGTCGACGGCGGTTTTGTTGACGAGTGGCTCGGCAACATCGAGGCCGTGCTCGACGGTCGCACGCCCGATTACCTGGTCGTTCACCACATGGAGCCCGATCACTCCGCTGGCATCGCCGCCTTTATGGAGCGCTATCCCCAGGCCCAGATCGTGGCCAGCATGGGCGCCTTCCGCATGATGGTCAACTACTTTGGCACCGATTACTCCGAGCGCAAGATGGTCGTCAAGGAGGGTGACGTGCTCGACTTGGGCGGCCACAGCCTGACCTTTGTTGGCGCTCCCAACGTGCACTGGCCCGAGGTGCTCTTCTCCTACGAGGCCACCGATAAGGTGCTCTTTAGTGCCGACGGCTTTGGCAAGTTCGGCGCCAACGACATCGAGGACCCGGAAGGCTGGGCCTGCGAGGCGCGTCGTTACTACTTTGGTATCGTGGGCAAGTTCGGCAAGTTCGTGCAGGCCGTGCTCAAGAAGGCCGCCGATCTGGATATTCAGATCATCTGCCCGCTCCACGGCCCCGTGCTGACCGAGAACCTGGGCTACTACCTCGACACTTACAACACTTGGTCGAGCTACCAGCCCGAGGACGAGGGCATCACCATTGCCTACGCGAGCGTCTACGGCCATCTGAAGGCTGCCGTCGAGGAGCTCGCCGCAGCACTCGAGGCTCGCGGCCAGAAGGTCTCCGTCTTCGACCTTGCTCGCGATGATATGGCCGAGGCCGTTGAGGATGCGTTCCGTTACGACCGCCTGGTGCTCGCTTCCATCACCTACCAGGGCGAGATCTTCCCGTTCATGAGCACCTTCATCCACACGCTCGCCGAGCATGCCTACCAGAACCGCACCGTGGCACTCGTCGAGGCCGGCTCTTGGGCGCCTGCCGCTGCCAAGGTCATGACCAAGGAGCTCGAGGGCATGAGGGACATCACCCTGGCGCAGAACAAGGTGACCGTCCTGGGTTCGCTCAACGACGCATCGCGCGCCCAAATCGAAGCCCTCGCCGACGAGCTTTCCAAGTAACGGCACTCCACTTTCACCGTCAAAACCACCACAAAGGTGCCTGTCCCCTTTGTGGTGGTTTTTGTTTTTGGTCGAAGAGGACGGTTGGCACGGCTGTTGACCGTTTGCTCAAAGAACTCAAGCATGCTCAAAAAACTCAAAGATGCTCAAGAAAATCAAAGATGCTCAAACTAATCAAGGGCTGTAGGGCATAATGGAATTACGTGAGTTCAAGGGAGGCCTTATGGCGGCAGCGACAGCGTACAAGCAAGCAAATCCGTTCACGCCGATGTTCGGACGTGTACCGGCATACATGGCCGGCCGTGAGCAAATCATTGATGATATGGTGCTGGCGTTTGAAAGCGCCGATTCCGACCCCAACCTATGCTCGATTTTCTACGGCGCGCGCGGGACAGGCAAAACGGCACTTTTGGCATATCTGTCATACCGCGCCCAGCAAGAAGGCTGGATTACGGCGAATGTGACGGCTTCGGACGGAATGCTCGAGGACATTCTGCAGCGCCTCAACGAATCGGCCGTCCATCTGATTGAAAAGCCCGCTTCTAGGCGTGTGAACAGTGTTGGGATTGCCTCCATAGGAAGTATGAGCTGGGAAAACGTCGATATTGAGTTTGAGGGCGCCAACTGGCGTACTAAGATGAATGCTCTGTTTGCTCAGCTAGAAGCGACTGACACCGGGGCACTTATCGCCGTCGACGAAGTCGATGCATCGTTTGCGCAAATGACGGAGCTCGTTACCACTTACCAGCATTTTGTGAGTGAGAACAAAAAGGTGGCTTTGCTCATGGCTGGGCTGCCGTTTCGCGTGTTGGCATTGCTGACAGGTAAATCGACATCGTTTCTTCGCCGTGCGGCCCAACATTCGCTGGGATCTATTTCGCCGACTGAGGTAAAGGAAGCGTTCCGGCTGACGATTGAAGATGGCGGCAAAACGATTTCTGATGAGGCGGTTGACCGTGCTGCCGAGGCAATCGATGGTTTTCCATTTATGTTCCAGTTGGTGGGATATCGGGCGTGGAACGCTTCGCGCCAAGCGTCCGAGGTTTCCCTTGAAGATGTCGAACGCGGCGCAAAGCTTGCGCAAGAGGAGCTCGAATCGCGCGTTTTTGCTTCGACTGCGGCAGAGCTTTCGCAGGGGGACTTGGATTTCCTTCGCGCAATGAATCCTGTGGGTACGACGACCAGACAAGAATTGACTGCGAGGCTTAAGAAGAGCTCCGGTTCGATTTCGACATACAAGAAACGTCTGATTGAGGCAGGGGTGATTGAAGAACCCTTACAGGGGCGTTTCGAGTTTGCGCTGCCGGGCTTCGGTCGATATGTAGCGACGCTTTGCTAGAGGGTCACCTCTGCGAAGGACTGTTCCGTGTTCTTCGTTGTCTCAATCTGTAACAGTTAACCGGCTTTTAGTGGTCTATTTGTTACAGATTGAGACAAACTGACGGAGCGGGCTGCCGTGCCGACCAAAACCACCACAAAGGTGCCTGTCCCCTTCGTGGTGGTTTTTGTTTTTAGACGGTGGCGATGATGAGGTTAGGCTTGGTGCGGTCTACAAGTTCGGCGAGCGAGCTTTCGACCGTGCCGTTAGGATCACGGTCCATCACGATGGTGTCGACATCGGTCAGTTCGGCGAAGCGGTACATGCCGCGTCCGTTGACCTTGCTCGCGTCCATGAGGGCGACACTTTGACGGGCCGCGGCGATCATGGCCGTTTTGGTTTCGGCCATCTGCGGAAAGTCGGTCGTAAAGCCGCAGCCTGGAACAAAGGCGCCGGGGCACATGATGGCGAGGTCGGCGTGGACCATCTGCAGCGCCTGCATGGTGAGCGGACCGTACAGATAACGGTGCCCTTTGCGCAGCGCGCCGCCCAGCATGACGACGTCGACCGAGGGCATGCTCTCGTCGATGTAATCGGCGATCGTAATGTCTGCCGTGATGACGGTGATGCCGTCGCGCTGGTCGAGCAAGCGGACAAATTCGAGCGCGGTGGTGCCCGAGTCGACAAGCAGTGCGTCGCCGTCGCTGACGAGCGCAATGGCGCTTTGGGCGATGGCCTGCTTTGCGGCCACGTTGACGTTAATGCGCCGGTCCTGCGTGGAGACGGTCAGACGCTTGTGGAGTGACACGGCGCCGCCATGCGTGCGGCGCAGCTTGCCAGCCTCGGCGAGGGCGTCCAAGTCGGCGCGGGCCGTGACGGAGGACACGCCAAAGGTCTGGGCGATTTCTGCCACCTGCACCGAGGCATTATGCTCGAGCATTTCCATGATGGCGGCACGGCGTTCGTCGGCAAAAGCTCGGGTTGCAACTTGGACCATGTCAGCTCCATTCTCGGCAAAATTTGCAGGAATTGTGTTGACTCTATTTTCGTTCATTTTCTTTTTGAGTAAGAAAACGCCTTTCGATTACTTATCTTTTCTATAAAAGAAAGCCACTCGACGCTCAAAACTCAATATCGAACATGTGCGCTCGGCACAAAACCCTTCCGTTTGCTTTTCAAAATTGAGAGTCTTGCCCTGCGGAGTGACAACATCTCGCACATTCAAACCTGCCGAATTTCATACAATGAGCGCAGCAAAACGCAAGGTAAAACGCCTTGCGAACACGTACGCCCGATGTCCAGATGCGGGCGAGGGAGAGGAGCAAACGCTCATGGCACTTGTTACCACCGAAAAGATGCTCAAGGACGCTCAGGCCGGCCACTACGCCGTCGGCGCGTTCAACGTCGAGAACCTCGAGTTTGTTATGGCCGTTCTGGCCGCTGCCGAGGAGACCAAGTCCCCCGTCATCATGCAGACCACCCCGGGCACCATCAAGACCGCTGGCCTGGATTACTTCTACGGCATGGTCAAGGCTGCCGCCGAGCGCGCTTCCGTGCCCGTCGCCCTGCACCTCGATCACGGCGATGGCTATGACCGCTGCATGCAGGCCTTCCGCACGGGCTACACCTCCGTCATGATCGACGGTTCGCACGAGTCCTTCGAGGACAACATCGCCCTGACCAAGTCCGTCGCCGACGCTGGCCGCGCCATGGGCGTGCCCGTCGAGGCCGAGCTTGGCAAGGTTGGCGGCAAGGAGGACGACGGTCCCGCGGTTGAGGGCGAGAGCCCCTACACCGACCCCGCCGAGGCCAAGGAGTTCGTCGAGCGCACTGGCTGCACCTCCCTCGCTATTGGCGTTGGCACCAGCCACGGCGTGTACACGAGCGATCCGCACATCGAGCAGTCCGTGGTCAAGGCCATCCGCGACGCCGTCGACGTGCCGCTGGTCCTGCACGGCACCTCCGGTGTGCCCGATGAGCAGGTTGCCGAGGCCGTGAAGAACGGCATCTGCAAGGTCAACTACGCCACCGAGCTGCGTCAGGCCTACACCAAGGGCTTCATGGCCTACATGGCCGAGAACCCCGGCTGCTTCGATCCCAAGAAGCCGGCCAAGGAGGGCATGCGCGAGATCACCGAGCTGGTTAAGATCCGCATGACCAACCTCAACTCTGTGGGCAAAGCAGAGTAACAGCAAGGGTACTCTGATCCCACCGGGCCGTCCGGAAACGGAAAAGGGCCTATCTCTCAGAACGTCCTCGGACATGTCGGAAGCCCCGCCGCGCGCTACGCGCTGCGGGGCTTCCTCCGTCCTGCGGAATGTTCTGAGAGATAGGCCCTTTTCCGTTTCCGGACGGCCCTGCTCAATCGCCCTTGTGGCGTTGGGGCTGAAAGGGTGGGGCGCGGGGGTTACTTGGTTGTTAGGGTTAGTAGGTCGTTGGGGGTTTTGAGGTTGTAGGTGGCGTTTGGGATGTCTTGGTGTGATCCCCATGCTGCTCGGGCAAAACTGACCCCTGCTGAAGTTGCACATTGTTCGTCGTAGACGGTGTCGCCAACGTAGATGACGCTGTTGGGGTTTGCGCCCGTACGTCGGAGATATTCGAGCATGGGTGCGGGTGCGGGTTTGTGTTCGGTTGTGTCTTCGACAAGAATGATGTGCTCAAAATACGTATCGAAGCCAAGGGGTGCTATTTCTTCTGCGTATTCGTCGCGCGCACGTGAGGAGACAATGCCAAGATTGCAACCGCTATCGGCGAGTGTTGCGATGACTTCAAGCAAACCTGGAAACACGCTGATGGTGCTTTTAAAGCTGGCAGCAACTTGGCACCAGCGATCCAATGTTGCTTGCGAGTAGATCCCAAGTTTCTCAAGAGCATCCTTGCCGGGTATGCCGAGGGCAAATTCAAGCTCGTTTTGGGGGAGCGTTTTGCCGGTCTCTTCTTGGACAATCTGGGCAAGCGATGACAGAACGCTTTCTTCTGTATCTGCCAATGTTCCATCAACGTCAAACACGACATGGTCGAATTGTTTCATGGCATTCCTTTCTCTCATCTGTTTGATAGTGTGGGACAGGTAAGGTGGAACCGCTAGCGTTATTTCTGCCCGATGGTATCGAAATTCTGCCTCATGGCTCGATACTCAGAAGGGGTGCAGCCAATTTGTTCCTTGAATACCTGCCCAAGGTGGCTCGCCGTTGCAAAGCCGCATTGGTGAGCGATCGTCTGTACCGTTCGCGTGGTGTGCGTCAAGAGCGTGCAGGCGCGGGTGATGCGGTATGCGCGTAGATACGCGGCCGGGGTTGTTCCCGCGCAAGCTTTGATGGTGCGATAACAATCTCTTTCGCTGATGCCGACCGCGGATGCAATTTGGGGAACATCTATGCTGTCTGCATAGTGTGTGCGGATGTAGTCCAGAATTTCCCTGAACCGAATTTCACGGCTGGTCATCAAAGAACTGTTGTCCAAAGCGAATTGTGGTTCAGCTTTGGCATAGATCTGAACCCAGAGTTCTGACAGGCTATTTCGAAGCGCCATCTCGTTCTGCGGCTGTTGAAGATCGTGGTTAAAGGAGCTCTTTAACAAATCGATAAAGGGTATATCGTCGGGGTTGGTGGGCGACCATTTGAGCACATCGACGCCTCGACATTGCAGTAATGGATTGATGTAGCGCTTTTGAAGACGTCCCGCGGGATCGCCGAGCATTGATGGTTGAAAGATATGCAGCATTTGAATGGCTGGCGCCGAATTGGACGATTGTAGGGTGCTGTGCAAAACGCCGCCGTTGATAAAGCCGGCGGACCCTTCCTCAAAGCGCATGTGCTCATGAGCCGCACGCGTGCGATAGTCAATTGCTCCCTGCTCCATGTAGAAAAGCTCGACTTCGGAATGCCAGTGCCAGGGGACGGAGTTGCCCGGATAGCGAGCGAATTCTGCGCGTTCGGCAATATAGGGCCAGTCTTCGGCGGTCTCGGGAAACGCTTCCTCGCGTCCTCCGCGGTGCAATTCTATGTGATCCATGTTTCGCATGGCATCAGTATAAAGCGCGATGGGCTTAGATTGC
>CAKUCJ010000067.1 GCA_934643435.1 uncultured Collinsella sp. | reverse complement strand
ACGCGATAATTGAGGGCACGCAACGATTTATGTCCCAAATCGGAGGATGATCATATGGCCAAGAGCAGGTACGCCGACGCCACCAAGGCCGCTCGCAGGGCCGCGATTTCTGCCCGCAAAGCCACGGCGAACGCCGGCAACGCTGCCGAACCCGCGGCCACGCGCGCCGCGGCGGCGATCACCGGCGCTGACGCCGCGCCCGCCCGCGACGCCCGCCGCGACGAGCTGACGCACGTGGACGCCAAGGGCGAGGTGCGCATGGTCGACGTGTCCGACAAGGCCGAGACACACCGCATCGCTATCGCCGAGGGCACCATCCTCATGCATCCCGAGACGCAGGCCATGGTGCTGCAGGACCGCGCCAAGAAGGGCGATGTGCTCGCCTGCGCGCGCGTCGCGGGCATCATGGCCATCAAGCGCACGAGCGACATCATCCCCATGTGCCATCCGCTGCTCATCACCAAGAGCAAGTGCGATATCGAGCCCATCGCTCCGGCGGGAACGCCGGCCGACGAGACGCCCGAGGGCTGGGCGCCGGCGCGCTCGGACGGGCAGGTCGGCTTTCACGTGCTGGTCACGGCAGGCGTGACGGGCAAGACGGGTATCGAGATGGAGGCGTTGACCGGCGCGAGCGCCGCGTGCCTGACCATCTACGACATGTGCAAGGCCGTCGACCGCGGCATGGAGATCGTCGATGTGCGTCTGCTGCACAAGGAGGGCGGCCGTTCGGGCGTGTGGGATCGCGCGGAGCGTCAAGCTGCTGCTGCCGAGGCCGCTGCTGGCGACGGCACCGCGCCTGCGAGCGCATCCGCCCCGGCCGTGCCCGCAGCTCCCACCCCGGCCGTCCCTGCCATCGCGTTTATCGGTTACCAGAACTCGGGCAAGACCACGCTTGTCGAGAAAGTCATCGCCGAGCTCACCCGTCGTGGCCTGCGCGTGGGTTCGCTCAAACATCACGGGCACCATGGCTTCGATATCGACGTGCCCGCCAAGGACACCTGGCGTCATCACCAGGCAGGCTCCAAGCACGTGGGCCTCATCTGCGCCACGCGCTGGGCGGAGTACGCCGACACGCGCGAGGAGGACGAGATGCCGGCGCGCGAGCTGCTGTCACGCTACAACGACGTCGACGTGGTGATCATCGAGGGCTACAAGACCGAGGGCTTCGACAATATCGTGGTTGCGCGCTCCGGCGTCGATCGCCTGCGCGGCAAGAGTTCGCTCGATCTGGTCGACGGCCGCACGCTGGCCCTCGCCTGCAATGAGGCCCTGGCGCGCCAGGCTTTTGACGCCGGCTTTGCGACCCGAGCCATCAACATCAACGACGCCCGAGCCATCTGCGACCTAATCCAAGACCATCTTTAAGGCTTGACGCTGCGCCGGCCCCAAGCACCCCATCTCGCCCCTCAAACCGTCGCTCGCGTACCAAAGTACGCGTCGCTCCTCTTTCGGGGCGACCTGGGGTACTTGGAACCGGCTCGCTACGTTGCCATATCATTGGGCCACCGCAAAGGGGACAGGCACCTTTGTGGTGGTTTTGGCGTGCCGCGCCATGTTCACTTTGACTTGGAGCTACTCCAAGGTGTCATAATCGCGGGCGAAAATCGTCAACCTGGGAGGCCCTATGTCAAAGCTGTACTTTATGCGCCACGGTCAAACGCTCTTCAACCTGCTTCGTCGCAAGCAGGGCTGGTGCGATTCGCCGCTCACCGAGCTGGGTGTCGAGCAGGCCAAAACGGTGGGCGCGGCCCTGCGCGAGCGCGGCCTCACGTTCGATCACGTCTACAGCTCTACCTCTGAGCGCGCGTGCGACACGCTTGAGCTGGCATTTCCCGGCCAGGCGTACGAACGCATCAAAGGTCTTAAGGAATGGAACTTTGGCAAGTTCGAGGGCGCGAGCGAGGATTTGAATCCGCGCCTGCCGTACGGGGACTTCTTTAAGCAGTATGACGGCGAGGGCGAAGTCGAGTTTCGCGAGCGCATGATGGCGACTATCACCGAGCTCATGCAGCGTCCCGGGCATGAGAGCGTGCTGTGCGTGAGTCACGGTGCCGCCGCTGCCCAGGTTATGCGCGGTGTGGGCGTGGAGCCTCTCGAGATGAAAAACCACATCGGCAACTGCTGTGTACTCGAGCTGGATTTTGACCGCGCTACCAGCACGTTCACCCTCGCAGATCTCTACAACCCCTACGGCACGCCGCGCGAGTAACCGCCAAAACCACCACAAAGGTGCCTGTCCCCATTGTGGTGGTTTTGCCGTTCGCGGGCGTTTTTCTACCGTTCGGCGGGCTGCTGAACGGTAGGGGGTTACGTGACGTGCAAGTTTCATGCACAATCACACCCGTGCTCACAAGTTTGTTACTCCTCGGGAGGCATCACTTGCGCATAATAGAAGACGAGGAATAACGCCCCCGTCGTCTAGCGCCGATGTCCGAGGAGTTTTTTCATGCTCATTTTAAAGAAGATCAACAATAACGTTGCTCTCGCCGCCAGCGATGACGGCCGAGAGGTTGTTGTCTTTGGCAAGGGCATCGGTTTCCACGACATGCCCTACGAGCTTTCCGACGAGTCGCTTATCCAGCGCAAATTCTATAACGTCCCCGAGAGCCTGCAGGACATGGTCGGCACCCTTCCCGACGACGTGCTGCTCGCGGCAAGCGATATCGCCTGCTTCGCGTCGCAGCAGCTCGGCTGCAAGCTGTCCGGCGGCCTGCCCTTTATCCTGGCAGATCACCTGCAGTTTGCTGTCCAGCGCGACGACGACCAGCTCAGCGCGCCCAACCCGCTCGAGCACGAGGTGGCCTTCATCTACCCGCGCGAGCTCCAGATCGGCCAGGCGGCGCTTGCCATCGTGCAAAAGCACACCGGGACGACGCTGGGCCAAAACGAGGCCACGAGCATCGCGCTTCACATCGTCAACGCCGAGGTCGACGGCATGGGCCGTGCCAAGGATATGGACTTCATCATGAAGAGCACGCGCGTGCTCGATGAGGTGACCCATTCGGTGGAAAAGCAACTCGGCTGTTCGCTCGACACGGCGTCGTATAGCTACATTCGCTTTCTTGCGCACCTGCGCTTTTTGGTCCGTCGCCTTGTTAAGGGCAGCTGCACGCAGACCGAGAACTCCTCGCTGTTCATGCAGGCCGCCCGCGACTTTCCCGAGGCCTACCAGTGTGCGTACGCCATCAACCGCGTCTTCGAGAAAGAGTTCAACCAGAGCTGCTCGGACGAGGAGCTCCTGTATCTGATGATGCACATCAACCGTCTGCGATCAGCCTCGCAGCCCGAGTAACGCACGCCGCCAGCCCGGCGGCAATCGCAACAATTCATTTTGGTTTCTAACCGCGGGAAAGGTACCGGCCCGCGGTGGGGGATAGCTTTGTCGAAATTTGGAAAAGAGAGGACAAAACATGGCAGGTAAATACGACGATCTTGCTGCCCAGGTAGTTGAGCTGGTCGGCGGCAAGTCCAACGTCAAGTCCGTCGCACACTGCATTACCCGCGTTCGCTTTAAGCTTAAGGACGAGTCGAAGGCCAATGACGAGGCAATTTCTGAGCTGCCCAACGTCATCAAGGTCATGCACGCCAACGGCCAGTATCAGGTCGTTGTGGGCAACATCGTCGAGGATGTCTACGACGCGATCCTCAAGGTCGGCGGCTTTGCCGACGGCGGCTCCGTCGATGCCGACGATGACGATGCCGCTCCCAAGGGCGTCGCCGATGTGGTGATCGACCTCATCTCCGGCATCTTCCAGCCTATGCTCGGTACCTTCTCGGCGGCCGGTATCATGAAGGGCCTGCTGGCGCTCGCGACCTTCCTGGTCCCGAGCTTCGCCAACGACGGCGCCTACACGCTGCTCTACACCGTCGCCGACGGCATGTTCTACTTCCTGCCCGTGGTGCTTGGCTACACCGCTGCCAAGAAGTTCAAGATGAGCGAGTTCAATGGTCTTGCCATCGCGTTTGCTCTGGTGTATCCCACCATGGTTGCCCTGACCTCGGGTGAGGTCGTCGGCTCCGTGGAGCTCGGCTTTGCCGGCACCTTCTCCTGGTACACCACGTTCCTGGGCCTGCCGCTGATCATGCCCGCTTCTGGCTACACCAGCTCCGTTATCCCCATCCTGCTCATGGTTTGGTTTGGTTCCAAGGTTGAGCACTGGGTTAAGAAGTGGATCCCCGCGTCCATGAAGATGTTCTTCGTGCCGCTGCTCACCGTCACCGTCACCGTTGTCCTTGGCTACCTGGTCATTGGCCCCATCGCCACGCTCATCACCAACCTGCTTGGCGAGCTCTTCGCAGTGCTGTTCGGCCTGCCCATGATCGGTTCCATCCTTGGCTGCACCCTCGTCGGCGGTTTCTGGATGTGCCTGGTTATCTTCGGCTTCCACTGGTCGCTCGTGCCCATCGCGCTCGTTAACCTGACGACCCTTGGTCACGACTACATCCTTGGTTCCGTTATTGCTCACTCCTTCTCGCTGGGTGCCGTGCTCTTCGCTATGTACCTCAAGAACAAGGACGAGAAGTTCCGCGGCATCGCGCTGCCTGCTATGATCTCTGCGTTCTTCTTTGGTGTCACCGAGCCCGCAATCTACGGTATCGCCCTGCCCGATAAGAAGGCCTTCATCAACGCCAGTATCGGTTCTGCTGTGGGCGGCCTGATCATCGGTATCACCGGCGCCGTGGTGTACATCTCCGGTGGCCTGGGCATCTTCAACTGGCTGTCCTTCATCGATCCTTCCGGTGTTAACGGCATCAACCACATGATCTGGGCCATCGTCGCCTCGCTTGTGGGTGCCGCCGTGGGCTTCGCCCTCGAGTTCGTCACCTACAAGCCCGAGGCTGCTAAGTAGCCTAAACGACAAAGACTCGGTACCAAGCCGGCGGGGGGAGCGCCCCGCCGGCTTTTTCAAACCTGCCAAAAAGGGACAGGTTTATTTTGGTCGGTTTTATCTGGGCAAACGTCGCTTTCGTTGTTTCCGCCCGTGCATCTTAGGTAAGGCCCCAGCCAAAACTATGCCGGTTTACTACGATGGATCTTCAGGGGTCGACCACACCGCGTATTTCTGGAAATCGGCAAGTTCTCTACCTGCGGTTTTGATTTTGCGGTTTCCGGTGTGCTCGGGGGTCATAGATTTGTCGTAGTAAACCGGCGTAGTTTTGGTTGACTGGCCTGTCCGTGCGCCCCCAATGGAGGGGCCTCGCCACGAAATCGGGCTATCTACTACGTTTAAGTGGCAGGGGTCAACCATACGGCGGCTTTTCTAAAATCACCAAGCCGTCTACCTGCGGTTTTATTTTCAGCGATTGCGGTGTGGTTGGGGGTCCGCGGTTAAACGTAGTAGATAGGCCGGTTTCGTGGCGGCCGGCCCTGCGTGGGCCCCAATCCGACCGCAATCAACCCTGCGGGCGCCGCGGCGGCGTCCATGCAACCATCCCAACACGTACGAAAGGAGCCGACATGGCTTTTCCCGATGGATTTCTGTGGGGCGGCGCCACTGCCGCCAATCAGTGCGAAGGCGGATACAACGAGGACGGCAAGGGCCTCGGTGTTCCCGATATCATGACCGGCGGCACGGTCTCCGAGCCGCGCCACATCACCGACGGCATCCTGCCCCAGTACCACTATCCCAGCCACGAGGCCGTGGATATGTATCACCACTACCTCGACGACATCAAGCTTTTTGGTGAGATGGGCTTTAAGTGCTACCGCATGTCTATCAACTGGAGCCGCATCTTCCCCAACGGCGACGAGGCCGAGCCCAACCAGGGCGGCATTGAGTTCTATCGCCGCGTGTTCCAGGCCTGCCAGGAGCAGGGTATCGAGCCCATGGTCACTCTCAGCCACTACGAGCTGCCCTACGGCCTGTCTAAAAACTACGGCGGCTGGAAGAATCCCAAGCTCATCGAGTTCTACCTCAACTACGCCCGCACCGTCATGACCGAGTACCAGGGCCTGGTGCGCTACTGGCTCACCTTCAACGAGATCAACTGTCTGCTCATGGGCGGCTTTGGCGGCGTGATGGGCGGCGGCATGGTGCCCGACGCCACCGACACGCCCATGGCCTTTGGCAACTGCGATTGGGACGACCCGCAGGCGCGCTTCGATGCCCTGCACAACCAGTTCTTGGCGAGCGCCAAGTGCGTTACCATGGGCCATCAGATCGACCCTCAGAACAAGATCGGCTGCATGATCGCCGGTAACGCCTGCTATCCGCACACCTGCAATCCGGCCGATGTCCTGGCCGCGCAAAAGCAGCAGCGCGAGATGAACTTCTACTGCGGCGACGTTCAGGTGCGCGGCGCGTATCCGGCGTGGGCCCGCAGCCTGTGGCGTCGCGAGGGCGTGCACGTCGAGGTCTCGCCCGAGGACGTCGCCACGCTGGCCGCCGGCAAGGTCGACTTCTACAGCTTTAGCTACTACATGAGCGCCACGGCCACGGCCGACCCGGTGCTGCTGGAGCAGGGCAACATCTTTGGTGGTGCCGGCAACGAGTACCTCAAGAAGAGCGACTGGGGCTGGGCGATTGACCCCGAGGGCCTGCGCTACTACCTGGAGGAGGTCTACGACCGCTATCAGGTGCCGCTGATGATCGTCGAGAACGGCCTGGGTGCGGTCGACGAGGTCGAGGCGGACGGTTCGATCCACGACGGCTACCGCATCGATTACCTGCGCGAGCACATCAAGCAGATGGAGATCGCCATCGAGGACGGCGTGGACCTGATGGGCTACACCATGTGGGGCTGCATCGATTTGGTGAGCGCCTCGACCGGCGAGATGAAGAAGCGCTACGGCTTCATCTACGTCGACAAGGACAACGACGGCAACGGCACGCTGGCCCGCAGCCGCAAGGACAGCTTCTTCTGGTACAAGAAGGTCATCGAATCCAACGGCGCCGACCTCGCC
>CAKUCJ010000066.1 GCA_934643435.1 uncultured Collinsella sp. | reverse complement strand
CCATGAGGCGGCATGCGGCCATGCGCGTGCGGACACCACGCCCAGATTGAGCGCGAGGATGCCCTATGGCCCAGCATGCCACCGACAATATCGAAATGATGCCCGACAGCCCTGTTGCCCGTGAAGACCTGGGCGCGGGCGGCACCTCCCGCGGCGCCGGAGCGCGCTCGCCGTTGTTTTGGAAAGTCCTGCTGCTTTCGGTGGCAGTCGTCTGGGGCTACTCCTTTACGACCATGAAGGACGCGCTCAATACCATTCCGGTGTTTGAACTGCTCTATGTGCGCTTTCTGCCCGCAGCGTTGGTCATGTTCATCATCTTTTACAAGCGCATCGTCGCGCACCTCAATGCCCGCAACCTTATCGTCGGACTTGGCATGGGCGCACTTATGTGGGCCGCTTATGCCTTGCAGACGGTCGGCCTGGCGTATACCACGGCGGGCAAAAATGCGTTTTTGACGGGCACGTACTGCATCCTCGTACCGTTTGCCAGCTATGTCCTGAGCGGCGAAAAGCTCACCCGCTATAACCTGGGCGCCGCGCTGCTGTGCCTGGCGGGCATTGGTCTGGTGGCGCTCGATAGCGTCGAGTTCAACACCGGCGATGTCATCACGCTGGGCGGCGCGGTTTTCTTCGCTATCCAAATGGCGGTGACCGCCAAGTACGGTCGCAAGATGGATATCAACGTCATTACGTTTTGGATGTTTGTGGGCAACGGCGTGCTGAGCCTGGTCTCGTCGCTGTTGTTCGAGACTCAGGCGCCCGCGTCCGTGTGGACTCCGAGTTTTATCGGCGTGATGGCGTTTCTCTCGGTGGGCTGCACGTGCGTAGCCCTGCTCATCCAAAACGTCGGCCTGGCGCACGTCCCGGCCTCGACGGGTTCGCTGCTCCTTTCGATGGAGTCGCCTTCGGGCGTGCTGTTCTCGGTGTTGCTGATGGGGGAGGCGCTTACTTCGCGCCTGCTCGCCGGCTTTGCGCTCATCTTCTTGTCGATCATCTTGAGCGAGACGCACTTCGATTTCTTGCGTCGGAAGCCTCGACCGCAATTGTAAACAACTTGTTGCGCCGCCCTTCTGGGGCGGCGTTTTTTATGCCCCGCCTTTACAGTTATGCCTTGCGCTTTACGTTATCAAAGTGTTTGCTGCAAAAATAGTACTGGAGGGCATCTATGGCACCAGCTCTGTCCGATCTTCAACCGCAACCAGCGCCTCAGACCACTGCGGTGGCGCAGACCGCTATCGGCGATGGCCTGGTCACAGAGGCTCAGGCATTTGCCGATGAACTTGCCGCATGGCGCCACGACCTCCATCAGACCCCCGAGCTCGGTAACAACCTTCCGCAGACGTCCGCCTATATCCAGGCGCGTCTGAACGAGATGGATATTCCCTATGCCGTGCTTGTCGATGGCTCCTGTGTCGTTGGCCTCATCGGCGCCGGTGCCGTCGCAGCGACCCAGGGCAATGGTACGTGCACAGACGAGCAGGCAGGTACGGTCATCATGCTCCGTGGCGATATGGATGCCCTGCCCGTTGTCGAGGAGTCGGGCGAGCCCTTCGCCTCCATCAACGGCTGCATGCACGCTTGCGGCCACGATATGCATGCGACGGCGTTGCTTGGCGCGTCCCGCCTGCTCAAGGCACGCGAGGCCGAGCTCGTAGCTGCCAACGCCACGGTCAAGCTGCTGTTCCAGCCGGGCGAGGAGACCTTTGAGGGCGCCCGCGCCGCTATTGCCGATGGCCTGCTCCAGAACCCGCGTCCCCAGGCGGCCTTCGCCATGCACGTCAACAGCCAGTCGCCGCTTGGCCTGGTGCTCTATGGCAGCCCCGCACTCTCGGGCGTATACGGTTTTCGCATCACACTCCAGGGCAAGGGCGGCCACGGCTCGAGTCCCGAGATTTGCATCGACCCCATCACGGCGGGTGTGCATGTTCATCTGGCGCTTCAGGAGCTTATCGCTCGCGAAGTGCCGGCTGCTAAAGAGGTCGCACTTACCGTGGGCAAGTTTGCCGGCGGTCAGGCCGCAAACGTCATTCCCGACACCTGTGTGCTCGAGGGAACGCTGCGCGGTTTCGATGTCGAGCTCATGGCACATCTCAAGGAGCGTATCGCCGAGGTCGTCAACGGTGTGGCGGCGACGTATCGCACCCCGGCGACCATCGAGACGCTCTCGGATGTTCCGCCGCTCGTGCTGGACGACGATATGACCAAGGCTTCGCTTGGCTATGTGGGCGCGGTGCTGCCTAAGGCCGCTTTCCTGCCGCTGTTCCATGCCATGGCGAGTGAGGACTTCGCGCTGATCTCGAGCGAGGTCCCGAGCGCGTACTTTACCGTGGGTGCAGCCGTGACTGACACGGACGAGCATTTTGCCCAGCATCATCCCAAGGCGCGCTTTAACGATGCCGAATTGCCGCTCGGCGCTGCAGCGTATGCGGCAGTTGCCTTAGGTTACATCGCCGACCACCGGTAGTACCCAACCTTGCCTTTCAAGCCTGCGGGCATGGCCATAAGGCCTATGCCCTTGTCTTTCAAGGCAATCTTGGGCACTACCGGCGCCCGGCGCAGGCTATTCGTTTGTTTATAAAGGAGCAGTATGTCCCAGCAACGTAAGTTCTTCCCTGGCTGGCTTGTGGTGGCCTCCGGTTTTGTGATCATGGCCACGTGCTACACCATCTTCGTCAACTGCATGAGCCTGTTCCAGCCGCTCATCGTCAGCGACCTTGGGATCACGCTTGCCCAGTACAACATTTCCAACGCCATCTCTACCGTGGTGAGCGTTGTGGGCTCGCTTGTCATCGGCCATGTTGCCGACAAGGTAAGCGGCCGCATTTTGGGTTCGCTTACCGTCATCGCCACCTCGGCGGTGCTCGTAGGCATGAGCTTTGTCGGCGAGCTTTGGCAGGTCTATGTGCTCTTTGCCGTCTCGGGCTGCTTTGCCGTGGCCTCGACCCGTCTGCTCATTAGCCTGGTGACCGCCAACTGGTTTACCGCTAAGCGCGGCCTTGCCATCTCCATCGCGCTTTCGGGCTCGGGCTTTGGTGGTGCCATCCTCTCGCCGATCGTGAGCTCGCTGATCGTGAGCGTGGGCTGGCGTTCCGCCTTCCTGGTGCTCGCTGCTATCTGCATCGTTGCAGCGCTGCCCATTACTGCCTATTCCTTCCGCACCAAGCCCTCCGAGATCGGCCTCAAGCCGCTCGGTGAGAACCCGGGCGATCCGTCTGCCTCGCCTGCGGGCGACAAAAACGAGAAGGCAGTCCCCGAGGTCAGCGTGGGTTGGTCGCGCATCAAGAAGAGCCCGGCATTTTGGCTGCTCGTCGTCGCTTTCCTCTTTATGGGTCTGGTTAATGGCGCAATCCTGCCCAACCAGGTTACGAACATGACGAGTGTTACCGTCAACGGCGCCAAGATCGTCACGGGCGGCCACGACCCCATGTGGGCGGGTACCGTGCTTTCGGCCTACATGGTCACGGTCGTTATCGCCAAGATTTCGCTCGGTGCGATCTACGACCGCTTTGGCCTGCGTTTTGGCAACATCCTTGGCTCTGTTGCGTGCATTGTCGCCTGCGTGGCGCTGTGCTTCCCGACGACAGACCTTGGCCCTATTGTGGCCGCCGTGAGCTTTGGTATCGGAACGTGCATGGGCACCATCACGCCCACTATCGCCGCGTCCAAGCAGTTCGGTATGGCCGACCTGGGTAAGGTCACGGGCACCATCACCTCGCTCGAGATGGTCGGTGGCACCGTGGGCGCCATTGTCTCGGGCGTGCTGTTCGATGCCACGGGCTCCTTTGCGAGCACCTGGATCGTGTGCCTGGTGTGCTCCGTGGTCATGCTCGCGTTCCTGCTGGCATCCGAGCCCATCGCCGCCAAGCTGCGCGCAAGCGTGGCAGGGGAGTAAACGCCTTCCACGCTATTCTGTTTGCCCCGTTCTGTCCGTGGCGGCCTTGGGAGCCGAATGGCTGCTCGTACCATCATTCGGTTTCCAAGGCGGCCACGGGCGCACGAAATGATCCGTTTTCCTCCGTCCCCTTCGATCACATATCCCTCGGGGACGGAGGAAAACGGATCACATGCCGCGGCGGTGCGTCAGGCCGAACGAGTCCCCATACCCTCGTTCGGTCAGACGCGCCGCCGCGGTTTGTGTTTGTGCCGTATAATGACCGTTACCTATGACGCGATACAAAAGAAAGGTGTTTGCCCATGCAGGCACAGAAGGCGGAGGGAACCCGCGACCTTATCGGCGCCGAGATGCGCGCCTGGCAAAAGATGCAGCAGATTGCCGCCGGCGTGTTCGAGCCGTTTGGTTTTAAGCCCATCGAGACGCCCGCGATTGAGCAGGTAGACGTGTTTGTCCATGGCATCGGCCAGTCGACCGACGTCGTGCGCAAGGAGATGTTCCGCGTGTTCAGCGGCGCCAACCTGGAGCGCGTCTTTACCGAGGGCACCGACACCAAGCTCAAGCCCAAGCAGCGCCTGGCGCTTCGTCCCGAGGGCACGGCCGGTGTGGTTCGCGCCGTCGTGGAGAACAACCTGGTGCCCCAGGGCTCCACGCCGTTTAAGGCCTACTATGCCGAGGCCATGTTCCGCGGCGAGCGTCCCCAGAAGGGCCGTCTGCGTCAGTTCCACCAGGTAGGCATCGAGTGGCTCGGCGCTCCCGATCCGGCAGCCGACGCCGAGTGCATCATCATGCTCATGGAGTTCTACAAGCGCCTGGGCTTCGATCTTTCCAAGCTTCGTCTGCTCATTAACTCGATGGGCGACGCCCAGTGCCGTCCGGCCTATCGCGAGCAGGTCAAGCAGTTTATCCTCGACCACGCCGACGAGATGTGTGACGAGTGCCGCGAGCGCGCCGAGCTCAACCCGCTGCGTGCCTTCGACTGCAAGAATGACCACTGCCGCGAGATCATGGCCGACGCCCCGCTGATGGGCGACAACCTGTGCGACGAGTGCCGCGAGCACTACGAGCAGGTCAAGCGCTATCTGGATGCCGCCGGTATCGAGTATGTCGAGGATCCCACCCTGGTGCGCGGCCTGGACTACTACACCCGCACCGTCTTTGAGGTCGAGGCCCCCGGTGCCGGTGTCGGCTCCATCGGTGGCGGCGGCCGCTACGACGGCCTGGTCGAGCTCGAGGGCGGTAAGCCCACGGCAGGTGTCGGTTTCGCTGTCGGCTTTGAGCGCGCCCTGCTGGCCCTGCAGGCCTTTGGCAGCGACTTGGGCGCCGAGGAGGCCCCGTGCGTCTACGTCGCCAACGCCGGCAAGGAGCTGCGTCAGAACGTCTTTGCCATCACGCAGGAGCTCCGCGCCGCGGGCATCGTGACCGAGGCCGATTACCAGGGCCGCTCGCTCAAGGCTCAGTTTAAGCAGGCCGACAAGGTGGGTGCCAAGCTCATCCTGGTCCTGGGTGGCGACGAGCTTGACGCAGGCAAGTTCAAGGTGCGCGACATGGAGAGCCACGACGAGGTATTCGTCAATCTGGACAACGTTGTCGAGGCGGTTCGCGAGCGCCTGTAGCGCATCAGTTTGAGCTGCGGGCCTGCAAACGTGCTCTGCTCATGGCGAACGATTGTTACGGGGGTGTTTCGCTTTTATGCGGAATGCCCCCGTTTGCGTATGCCGCCCACCGAGAAATACGACCATTTAGGGCAAAAACCCTTGCAATGCAGAAAATACTTTTGTGTGGTAAAGCGCAATCAGCGCCGAAAGTTTTTGCCGAGTGCCTATAATGAATACCGCATGTTACGTGCATAGAAGGAGGAATGGGAGGAAACGTGGCTGAGAACCTAAGCAACCAGTCTGTACCCGAAGCCGCGGCGCGCGTCGCTGCCGTGGTCAACCGCCTCGTTAACCGAATCGGCTCGAATGCCGAGTCCAGGGAGCGTCTCGCCGAGATCGAGATCCCCGAGGAGCTGCGCGACAATCTGGCGCTGTTCCTGCGCCTGGAGCGTCGTGTGCTTAGCGAGTATGATCCCGAGATCGCGGACCTGTTCGACAAGATCTTGTCGGCCGAGATTGTGGCCAATGCCGGCAACCCCGGTACGCGTGCTGCCGATGAGGCCGTTGACGAGCAGGGCGTGCCTACCGCCGACGAGTCCACCGCTGTGGCATTCCGCGAGGTCGTCGATCTGATTGACAGCCTGCCGCTCGATAAGCAGCAGGTTATCGTCCGCGCCTTTACGAGTTTCTTCCATCTGGCAAACCTGTCGGAGGAGAATTACCGCGTGGCGCAGCTGCGCGAGCGTGAGGCCGGTGCATCGACCGATACCGAGGTCGACCCCGCCAACGAGCTCACCGTTGCTTACCACCAGCTCGTAGATGAGATGGGTGTCGAGGGCGCCAACGAACTGCTCGGCAAGCTCGAGTTCCACCCTGTCTTTACCGCGCACCCCACCGAGGCCCGTCGTAAAGCCGTCGAGGGCAAGATTCGCCGTATCTCCAACCTGCTGGATGAGCGTCCGCGTCTGGGCGGCTCCGACCTGGTCGAGAACGAGCGCCACATGCTGCAGGAGATTGACGCCCTGGTGCGTACGAGCCCCATTGCGCTCAAGAAGCCCACGCCGGTTGAGGAAGCCGATACCATCATCGACATCTTCGATAACACGCTGTTCGACGTTATCCCCGTCATCTATCGTCGTTTTGACGACTGGGTGTTGGGTGACAAGGCCGGCACCGTGCCGCCGCTGTGCCCGGCGTTCTTCCATCCCGGCAGCTGGATTGGCTCCGACCGCGACGGTAACCCCAACGTTACCGCCAAGGTGAGTCGCGAGGTCGCCGCCAAGTACTTCACCCATATGGTGCTCAAGCTCGAGGACAAGTGCCGCCGCATCGGTCGCAACCTGACGCTCGAGGCCGAGTACAGCAAGCCGTCTGCCGAGCTCATGAACCTGTGGAATCACCAGGTCGAGATGAGCGCCCAGTACACGGCCCGCGCCGAGCTCATCTCCGAGCACGAGCCGCATCGCGCCGTCATGCT
>CAKUCJ010000065.1 GCA_934643435.1 uncultured Collinsella sp. | reverse complement strand
GCCACCTCCCCTTGTACGCAGCGGGTTTTATCGGAGCAAACTGCCTCAAGAGCAGTCTGTAAGCCCTGCGCGACCGCCCGGAAAGGAGCCGTCATATGCAGCACGTTCTTTTTATCTGCCATGGAAATATCTGTCGCTCGACGATGGCTGAATCGGTGTTTACCGAGCTGGCGCGTCGCGCTGGGCGCGAGGCTGAGTTTGTCATTGATTCTGCCGCGACCTCGACCGAGGAGATTGGCAATCCGCCGCACCATGGCACCGTTGCCAAGCTGCGCGAAGTCGGGGTTCCCGTGGTTGCGCACCGTGCGCGCCAGGTGCGTCGCGCGGAATATGGCAACTGGGACCACATCGTCTATATGGATGCCGAGAACGCCCGCGGTCTGCGCCGTATCTTTGGTGGCGATCCCGATGGAAAGATTACGCGCCTGCTCGATTGGACCGACCGCCCCGGCGACGTCGCCGACCCGTGGTACACCGGCAACTTCGATGCCACGTACCGTGACGTGCTTGCCGGCTGCACGGCCATGCTCGAGCAACTGTAAGCAAGCGGCTCCGCAAGCCATGTCCTCGGCATAAAACGAGCGAGGATTTTCTCCCATATACAAATCGAGCGAGGATAATCTCCCACTTTGAGCGCGCGATGAAGCTCTTAACGGGAGATTATCCTCGCTCGATTTGTCCGATTACTCGTCGACGATCTCGGCGAGCCAGACGTTCAACGTATCGACCTCGGGGCAGCAGAACTTTGCCGTGCCGGGCTCGTTGCCGGGCACGGTGCCGCCGTAGCGCAGGATGTCGATATAGGGAAAGCCCACGTGGCAGGCCATGGAGCACATCTTGCCGCGGTCGCGGTCGAAGTCGAAGACGTCGCCCGGCCTGTGACCGTGGTGGCAGCGGCATGCACCCAGCTGGTCCACGCAGCTAATGCGAATACGCGGGCGCTTGCCGCGTGGCGCGCCGAGCGGTTTACCTTCGCCCGCGGGCTTGGAGCCGCCCTCGCCGGCGCTACTCATGGTCGATCACGTCCAAGCAAGCCTCGATGGGCAGGCCAGCAGACTTGTCCTCCTGGTCGGCATTGCGCTCAATAAGCTCCGCCACCACGCGCATGGCATCGGCCGTTGCGCGCTGCAGACTCCAACCAGCCATCACGCGGCCGACGAGCACCGCCGAGAACGTGTCACCCGTGCCCGGGAAGTAGACCGGAATCAGGTCGAAGGGAATCGTGAAGTACTCCCCCGCCACATGGTCGTAACCGATAACGGCGTTCGCACCATCTACCACAGCGCTCGTAATGACCACCGACTTGGCGCCCAGCGCGCGCATGGCGTCCACAAGAGCACGGCCCTCATCGGGCGTGATGTGCTCGGCAATGGGCGTATCGGTGAGCAGGCACGCCTCGGTGTAATTGGGCACCGCACAGTCGGCGCACTCGAGCAGGCTGCGCATGAGGCCGATCGTGGACTCGGGAACGCCGGCGTAGAGCTTGCCGTTGTCGCCCATGATGGGGTCGACGAACACCTTGGTGCCCTTTTGCGCGCGACGGTGGCAAAAGTCCGAGATGATACGCGTCTCTTCCTCGGTCACGATAAAGCCGGTGGAGATGGCATCGAACTCAAAGCCGAGCTCTTCCCAGATGGCGAGACTCTGACGCACGTATTCCGTGGTGTCGTGGATGTAGAACTTGGGGTAGTTGAGCGTATCGGACACAAGCGCCGTCGGCAGGTTGTGGATACGGTAGCCCATGTGCGACAGCACCGGCAGCATGGCGGAAAGCGCGACCTTGCCGTAGCCGCACATATCGTTGATCAGCAGCAGCTGAGTGTTCTTCATGAGGGTCCCCCTTGGGTCGGGAGCGGCGCAAAGTCGCCACAGTGCGACTAAGTGTAGCGCAGGGAGCACGGCGAGCGGGCGCTGGCGCCGCAGAGGGCACATTGTTGCGGAAAGGTTACGGAAACGCGGGATCGGGGCGGCCCATTGCGGCATATTTGCTGCAACCCAATTAGTGCCATTTCAAAACTATGCCTATTTACTACGTTTAACCGCCCACCATCAACCACAGCTAATTTCGCCCCAACAAAACCGCAGGTAAACAGCTTGCGTTTTTTCGGAAAATGGCGCTGTGGTCAGGGATTCCGGATTCATCGTAGTAAATAGGCATAGTTTTTGGCAGAGCCGCTTCGGGAGGCGCCATCGCAGCCCAAAAAGATCCGTTTTCCACCGTCCCCCAAGGGATCACTTGCCAGATTGGCACAAGGGGACAGGCTTGGTGCAAGGGGATCAGGTTCATATGCACCAAGTTGGTGCAAAGTAACCTGACCACCTTGCACCAAGCCACCGTTTGCCCAGATAAAACCTACCAAAATAAACCTGTCCCTTTTTGGCAGGCGCGGCAACGCCGTTGCTTTGGCAATGCCAGCGAGCGGGTCGCATTTGAGACAAGGTGACGTGAAACGAAAGGGCACTGACCTTCTGGTCGCGCCCTTGAAGTTGAACGTCAGATTGTCCAAATGCGGCCCGCGCAGCATCGAGCCGTTGCGCGGTTTGGCAAAACCGCGTAACAATCAGTTTGGTACCTTGACAATTGTTTCTGGCACTCCTAGATTAGTTAGGCACAAAACAATTCATCTACCTAACTAAAGAGAGGAGCGATACGAATTCATGTGCGATGAACCCCTTAACCTTCGTCCGCACGAGCCCGGCGGCGATCCGTTGCAACCGGCAGACATGCCCGAAGCGGTCAGCGCCGAAGACAAGCTCGCCAAGCGCATCCTGAGCGGCCTGGGCTTTTGTGGCCACTACATGCACTTTCACGGCGGCGGCGTGTCCGGCAAGGCGCCCATCGTCTGCTTGCTCGCCAAGCAGGAAAACGGCGAGATGTCGCAGCAGGAACTCGGCATGCACTTCGACCTCAAGCCGGGGTCGCTTTCCGAGATCTTGTCCAAGCTCGAGTGCGCCGGCATCATCGAGCGCAGCCGCAATCCAAAAGATCGCCGGCAGCTCACCATTCGCCTGACCGAAGTCGGCTGGGAGAAGGCCCGCATCGACCAGGCCGCCCGCATCCGCTTTAGGGAGCAGGCCTTTAGTGCCCTCACTCACGACGAGCGCGAACAGCTCGCCGAAATGCTTGAGAAAATCCGCGTAACCTGGGAGGAACTGGATGATTAAAACTCTCATGGGCAGCATCCGCGATTACATGAAGGTCACGATCGCCACGCCGCTGCTGGTGCTTGGCGAGGTAATCTGCCAGATGATGATCCCGTTTATCACCGCCGACATGATCGACGCCATCAAGGACGGCACCGCCGTTACCGAGATGCTGCCCACCGCCGGCCTTCTCGTACTCATCGCGCTGACGTCACTCGCCTTTGGCGCCGCCGCGGGCATCACCTGCAGCCATGCCAGCTGCGGCTTTGCCAAGAACCTGCGTCGCGACCTGTTCTACAAGATCCAGACGTTCAGCTTCGCCAACATCGACGAGTTCTCGAGCTCCTCGCTCGTCACCCGCCTCACCACCGACATCAACAACGTGCAGCAGGCCTTTATGATGCTCATCCGCATCGCCGTGCGCTCGCCGCTGGTGCTGGTCTTTGCCTTTACCATGGCATACGCCATGGGCGGCAGCGTCGCCATGGTCTACCTGGTCATCATTCCGCTGCTGGGCTTTGGCCTGTTCTTCATCATCTATAAGGTGCGCCCGATCTTTGCCCGCGTCTTCCATAAGTACGACGCGCTCAACGAGTCTGTGGAGGAAAACGTCACCGGCATGCGCGTAGTCAAGAGCTACGTGCGCCAGGACTACGAGAAGGAGAAGTTCGCCACCGCCGCGCGCGACGTCCAGATGGACTTTACCCGCGCCGAGAAGCTGCTCGCCTTCAACAACCCCATGATGAACATCTGCGTCAACGGCGCGTTCGTCGTCATCATCTACCTGGGTTCCAAGCTCATCATCACGAGCCAGGGCACCCTGTTCGACGTGGGCCAGCTCTCCTCCATCTTTACCTACGGCTTCCAGATTCTGATGAGCCTGATGCAGCTGTCGATGATCTTTGTCATGGTGACCATGGCCGACGAGTCGGCGCACCGCATTACCGAGGTGCTGGCCGCCGAGCCCACGATCGCCGACCCCGCCGAGCCCGTGCACGAGGTTGCCGACGGCTCCATCGACTTCGATCACGTGAGCTTTAAGTATTCCGAGCATGCCCGCCGCCAGGCGCTCGACGATATCGACCTGCATATTAAGAGCGGCGAGACCATCGGCATTATCGGTGGCACCGGCTCGGCCAAGTCGACGCTCGTGAACCTGATCGCCCGCCTGTACGATGTCACGGAGGGCACCGTGCGCGTCGGCGGCGTGGACGTGCGCGACTACGACCTGGACGCGCTGCGCCACCAGGTAGCCATGGTCCTGCAGAAAAACGTGCTGTTTAGCGGCACCATCGCCGAGAACCTGCGCTGGGGCGACTCAAACGCCACCGACGAGGAGGTCCGCGAGGCCGCACATCTGGCCTGCGCCGACGAGTTTGTCGACGGCTTCCCCAAGGGCTACGACACTTGGATTGAGCAGGGCGGCTCCAACGTCTCCGGCGGCCAGAAGCAGCGCCTGTGCATCGCGCGCGCCCTGCTGCGTCGCCCCAAGATTCTGATCCTGGACGACTCCACGAGCGCCGTCGACACCAAGACCGACGCCAAGATCCGCGAGGGCCTGGCGAGCTACCTGCCCAACACGACCAAACTCATCATCGCCCAGCGTATTAGCTCCGTGCAGGATGCTGACCGCATCATCGTCATGGAGGGTGGCCGCATCAAGGACATCGGCAACCATGACGAGCTGCTCAAGACGAGCGAGATCTACCGCGAGACCTTTACCTCGCAAAACAAGATGAGTGCCGAGGGCGAGGAGGCGGCCGAGACCATCGCAGCCGACACCGAGGCATCCGCACCGCAAGCTCAGACCCAGGAAGGAGGCGAGGCACATGAGTAAGGCAGCTACCGCCGAGCGCGCGCGCAACCGCAAGGGCGGCACCATGACGCGCCTGATCAAGATGCTCTTTGGCTTCTACCCAGTGCTTTTGCCCCTCGTCGTCGCCGGCGTGGTGCTCTGCGCCATCATCAATTCCATCGGCGCGACGTTTCTCCAGAGCGCGCTGCAGGTCATTAGCGAATCGTGGCAGTCGGGCGACTGGACGGCCGCGCAGCCCAAGATCTTGAAGCTTGTGACCACCCTCGGTTGCATCTATGCCGTGGGCGTCGCCTCCTCGCTCTTCTGGAACCGCGCCATGGCCGTCATCACGCAGGGCTCGCTCGAGAAGCTGCGCGAGAAGATGTTCAACCGCATGCAGGACCTGCCGATCCGCTACTTCGACACGCACCAGCGCGGCGACATCATGAGCCACTACACCAACGACATCGACACGCTGCGCCAGATGATCAGCCAGTCGCTGCCCAACCTGCTCATGACGATCATCGTCATCGTCACGGTGTTCTTCATCATGCTGTACTACAGCGCGTGGATGTGCCTGGTCATCATTGCCGGCGTCGCCTTTATGACCTTTATGACCAAGCTGCTCGGCTCCAACTCCGCGCGCTTCTTTATCGCGCAGCAGACTGAGCTCGGCGTAGTCGAGGGCCATATCGAGGAGGTCATGAACGGCCAGAAGGTCGTCAAGGCGTTCTGCCACGAGGCCGCTGCCGAGGCCGACTTTGACGAGCGCAACGAGAAGCTCTTCGAGGTCTCGCAGAAGGCCAACATGTACGCCAACATCCTCATGCCGATCCTCGGGAACCTGGGCGACCTGCTCTACGTGCTGGTCGCGCTGACCGGCGGCATCTTCCTGGCGCTGGGCGTGCCCAACCTGAGCCTCTCGGGCATGGCGCTCTCCATTGCCGTCGTGGTGCCGTTCCTCAACATGACCAAGCAGTTCTGCGGCCAGATTGGCCAGATCTCGCAGCAGATCAACGCCGTGGTCATGGGCCTTGCCGGCGCCGAGCGCATCTTTGAGCTGCTCGACGAGGAGCCCGAGGCCGACGAGGGCTACGTGACGCTTGTCAACGCGCAGGTCAACCCCGACACCTGGCAGCTCGAGGAGGCCGACCACCACACCGGCATGTGGGCGTGGAAGCACCCGCACCGCGCCACCGGCGAGATCGAGTACGTACCCCTGCGCGGCGACCTGGTCATGGACAACGTCGACTTTGGCTACACGCCCGACCACGAGGTGCTGCACGGCGTGTCCGTATACGCCAAGCCGGGTCAGAAGGTCGCGTTTGTCGGCGCCACCGGTGCCGGCAAGACCACCATCACCAACCTCATCAACCGCTTCTATGACATCGCCGACGGCAAAATCCGCTACGACGGCATCAACGTCAACAAGATCCGCAAGTCCGACCTGCGCCGTTCGCTGGGCGTGGTACTGCAGGACGTGAACCTGTTCACCGGCACCGTGATGGACAACATCCGCTACGGCAACCTGGACGCCACCGACGAGGAGTGCATCGCGGCTGCCAAGCTCGCGGGCGCGGACGACTTTATCACCCGCCTGCCCGACGGCTACGACACCATGCTCACCGGCAACGGCGCGCAGCTGTCGCAGGGCCAGCGCCAGCTGATCTCGATTGCGCGCGCTGCTGTCGCCGATCCGCCGGCGATGATTCTGGACGAGGCCACGAGCTCCATCGACACCCGCACCGAGGCCATCGTGCAGGAGGGCATGGACAAGCTCATGGAGGGCCGCACGACGTTTGTCATCGCACACCGCCTCTCCACCGTGCGCAACTCCGACGCGATCATCTGCCTGGATCACGGCCGCATCATCGAGCGCGGCAACCACGACGAGCTGATCGCCAAGCGCGGATACTACTATCAGCTGTACACGGGTGCGTTTGAGCTGGAGTAGGAACGGTTACTGACGGAGGGTTCCCCGGGGCGTCGGGGTAATTCCTCCGTGCTCAAACATTCTCGCTGCGCTGCGAAACTGC
>CAKUCJ010000064.1 GCA_934643435.1 uncultured Collinsella sp. | reverse complement strand
GCGCCAGTCGGTGTCGGGATGCGTGATGCAGAAGGGGTCGTGCGCCTGCTCGCCCTCCAGGTGCTCGTGGTTGTGCTCCATCTTGGCGGCGCTGTCGGTGAGCTCGGTGTTGGGCAGCGGCTCGGATGCCATGACGGCATCGGCGCAGGCTTGGTCGATGGCAACCGGATCGAAGCTCGCGAACATGCCGATGTCGTTGACGATGGGCGTGTCGTTCTCGGCGTGGCAGTCGCAGTTGGGGCTGATGTCCATGGCCAGCGAGATGTGGAAGCTCGGGCGACCGTCGACGATGGCCTTGGTGTACTCGGCGATCTTGCAGTTGAGCACGTCGGCCGCGGCGTCGTAATCGGGCTTGATGGCGTCCTGGTTGCACACGCCGATGCAGCGGCCGCAGCCCAGGCAGCGGTCGTGGTCGATGGCGGCCACGTGAACCGTGCGGGTGCCGCCGCTGGCAAGCTCGCGCTCGCGGGTGTCGTCAAACGAGATGGCGTTGTGCGCGCAGATCTTCTCGCAGGCACGGCAGCCCACGCAGTTGGTGGTATCGACGCTCGGCTTGCCGGCGGCGTGCTGCTCCATCTTGCCGGCGCGACTGCCACCACCCATACCCAGGTTCTTCATGGCGCCGCCAAAACCGGCCTGCTCATGGCCCTTAAAGTGGGTGAGGCTGATCACGATATCGGCATCCATGAGCGCCTGGCCGATCTTAGCCTCGTGCACGTACTCGCCGCCCTCGACCGGGACGAGCGCCTCGTCGGTGCCCTTGAGGCCGTCGGCGATGATGATCTGGCAGCCCGTGGCATACGGGGTAAAGCCGTTCTGGTAGGCGGTGTCGATGTGCTCGAGCGCGTTTTTGCGGCTGCCGACGTAGAGCGTGTTGCAGTCGGTAAGGAAGGGCTTGCCGCCCAGCTCCTTGACGACATCCGCGACGGCACGGGCGTAGTTGGGGCGCAGAAAGCTCAGATTGCCCAGCTCGCCGAAGTGAATCTTGATAGCGACGAACTTGTTCTCAAAGTCGATCTGCTCAATGCCGGCGCGGCGGATGAGGCGCTTGAGCTTGTCGAGCTGGCTCTCGCGGCCGTGCGTGCGCAGGTTGGTGAAGTACACCTTGGCGGGTGCGACGAGTGCAGTTGCGGTCATAGATCTATCCCCTCGGTCTATATGGCGTTACAGACATAAGAGGATGGTACCCATTGGAGTAGGGTCAAAGTCAAGCGCGGAAGCGGGAGCACCTAGTCGTTGGGGACGCTCTTAAACGACTTGTCGTTAGGGACACTCTTTCACTACCCGGCAGCTGGGGACGTTCCTTTCCTGCCGGCAGTTGGGGACAGTCCTTGCCAGCCCGGCCGGCGAGACGGCGAATCGGCAAAGACTGTCCCCCGACGACTGGTCGTTTAAGCCTGTCCCCAATGACCACTTTTGGTCGTTTAAGCCTGTCCCCAATGACTACCCAATGACTACTCTTGGACTTTGAGAGCCTCGGCCAGGGGGACACGCCTGATGGAGCGCGTGTGCAGCAGCGCCACGACCAGGTAGGTCGCAAAGCCGATGCCGACACACGCCGCCATGGACCAAGCGGGCACATAGATCTCGATATTGCCGTTGTAGGCGAGCAGCATAGAGCGGAAGATGGCCGTAAGCGAGCCGATGATCACGGGCAGGCTCAGCACGAGCGACGCCGCCACGCACAGCGTGATCGAGCGAATGTACAGGTGCGAGATCTCGCCGTCACGATAACCAAAGACCTTCATGTAGCTAATCGAGCGGGCACTATGATCGATAACGGCCTTGGTCAGCAGGTACATAAACAGCAGAAAGATGAACACCGCGAGCCCGACCATCATGCCGATCATGTCGCTCATCATGCCAATAAACTGGTCGCCCACGGCGCGCATGTCGTCGGGCGTGGTGTCGCCGGCAAAGTATCGCGCGTCGAGGTCGAGCTTCTCGTCGCTCACGTAGCCGTTAAAGTAGGCAGCGTCGTTGCCGAACAGCTCGTTAAAGTCGTCGATGCTCATGTAGATATTCATGTCCGACTTGGAGCCCCAGGTGCAGCCCTTGCCCGCGTACTCCAGGGAATAGTCCTTGCCCTCGTACTTGTCGCGGAGCGTAACCTTCTGCCCCTCGCTCCAGCCAAACTTGTCGAGCAGGCCGCCGCCAAAGACGACGCGTCCGTCCCCGACATCCAGCCCCTTCCAGTAGCGAGAATCGGACGAGACGCCGTAGATGGAGATCGTCTCCTGCCCATTTCCATCGCCGCGGTCGTATTGCAGCTGGTAGACGGCGTATTTCTCGGCCTGTGCAATCTTATCCGCACCGTTGTCGGTCGTGTTGACGGGGTGAATGTCATCGTTGTCAGTATCGATCTTCGAAGCCTTTTCGATCAAATCGATGGTCTCGTCACGGTCGCAGCCAAGGGCGTCGGCAAGATCGTCGAGGCGCGCATAAAGGGCGTCCTTCTTGTCCTGGACCTTGGTGAGCGCATCCTGCGCTGTAGTCAGGCTCTCGGCAGACGGAGCGCTGGTCGCAGCATCGGCCGCCGCCTGCGCGGCATCGACCGCGTCGTCAAGCTCGTCGTCGGCATCTTGGGCGGCAGTGAGGAGCGCGCCGTCCACCGACTGCAGACGCTCGAGCGCCGACCACTGCCCGCGT
The DNA here is from genome assembly GCA_934643435.1 of uncultured Collinsella sp. Lineage (GTDB taxonomy): Bacteria > Actinomycetota > Coriobacteriia > Coriobacteriales > Coriobacteriaceae > Collinsella. The sequence continues at coordinate 4,336 of CAKUCJ010000064.1, read as the reverse complement.
TCCTCGGCGGTGCCTTCAAGCTCCAGCGGCGCCTTGAGCGTGCACTGATGCTCGGCGACCAGGCTCGTCTCCAGGTTGTCCGCATAGTGCGTCATCGTGGGCAGGATCGCCAGGCCAAAGAGCAGCAGCAGCGACGCAAACGCGATACCCACGAAGAGCGTGGCGAAGTTGCCCAGATTGCGCAGGAAGATGCGTAGGCGGAAGCGAGAGACGAAACCCATGCGCTCCGGCAGCTGAAAACCGCGTTTGGTACCCGACTTGCCGCCCGCCTCGTGACGAAGAAACTGCAGCGGGGTCTTTCCCATCTTGCGAAGCAGGCCCACCAACGTAATGAGAATGAGCGCGGCGGCGGGAACCACGGCGCACTTCACAAAGATTTCCCAGCTCCAATACACCTGAAAGGGCGGCAGGCTGTACGAGCCGTAATAGAGGCTGCGCATGGGCTCGGTAAAGAACACGACGCCGAGCGCGGTGCCCAGCAGCGCCGCGAGCACGCCCACGATGGCGGGAAGCGCAAGGTAGTGCAGCACGATCTCGCGACGGCGATAGCCGCTGGCGAGCAGCGTGCCGATGATGGCACTCTCCTCCTCGATGGTGGCGTCGGTGAGCACCACAAAGACAAACGCCATGATCACGATGATGATGTCGAGCAGCGTCGTCCACATCATGGAGTCGCCGTCCACATCGTCGCGCGCATAGCCGATGCCCTGGTTGGAATCGGCATCGGTCAGGTCGTCCACGCGCGCATCGGCGTCCACCAGCGCCTCGACCATATCCTGCTCGGCATCGATACGGTCCGCGGTGGAGAGGTCGCGGTCGTTAAAGGTAAAGGAGTAGGTGTAGGCGGGCGCACCGCCGGCGTCCTCGAGCGCGGCAAAGCCGGCGTCGGTCACTTCGGCCACGCCATAGGTGATGGTGTTCACCGTAAAGTCGGAGTTGTTGAGGAACAGCGCCTGGCTATCGGGCTGGGTCATGATGCCGCAGATGGTGTAGGTGCGGCCCTCGAGCTCGACCTTATCGCCCACGGCAAGATCGTTGTTGGTGGCAAAGACGCGGTCGATAGCCACCTCGTCGTCCGCGCGAGGCTGCTCGCCTTCGCAATAGGACGCGATATCGACCTTGGTGCGGTGCGCGTAGGTGCGCAGCGTGCGCTTGATGCCGTCGTCGCCGGACGCCTTTTTGATGATGGCGTCGATGGAGAAATTCTTGTAGAGCGTGACGCCGCCGACGCTCTCGGCCGCGTCCTCGGCGGCCTTGAGCTGGTCGTCGGTGGCTTCGAAGGAGGTGGTCACGCGGCCGTCCTCGATGGTGTACTCGTCGCGCATGTCGTCGATAAGGCAGCCGATGGAATGTGCCGCGAGCAAAAAGCCCGACGTGAGGGCAATGCTTCCGCACATAAGCAAGAAGATGCCCAGGTACTTGCCAATATTGCGGCGCAGCTCGCGGGGGAGTCGTTTTGCGAGAGGTGCCATGGCGCCGCCTACCAATCGAGCTCGGCGGCCGCGACGGGCGACTCGTTGAGCTCGTCCTCGACGATGCGACCGTCGCGCAGGCGCAGCACGCGGTTGGCCATGTGGGCGATGGCTGCGTTGTGGGTAACGATGATGATGGTGCAGCCGTAGGTGCGGTTGACGTCCTCCATGAGCTGCAAGATTTCCTTGGATGTCTTGTAGTCGAGCGCGCCCGTGGGCTCGTCGCACAGCAGCAGGCCCGGGTTTTTGACGAGCGCACGGCCGATGGCGCAACGCTGCTGCTGGCCGCCCGAGACCTGGCGCGGGAACTTGTTGCGGTGCTCGTAGAGGCCCAGCGAGCGCAGCAGGTCATCGACATTGAGCGGGTTTTTGGACAGGTGCGCCGTGACCTCGATGTTTTCCTTAATGGTGAGGTCGGGCACCAAGTTGTAGAACTGGAAGACAAAGCCCAGTTCGCGGCGTCGGTACTCGCCCAGGTCGGCGGGCTTGAGCGTCGTCAAGTCGCAGCCGTCCACCATAATGGAGCCGCCGTCGGCGTCCTCCAGGCCGCCGATCAGGTTGAGAAACGTCGACTTGCCCGAACCCGAGGGTCCCAGCATGACGCAGATCTCGCCGCGGTTGATGGACGTGTCGATGCCGTCAAGTACCGTCAGGCGCGCATCGCCGTCGCCGTAGTGCTTTTTGAGTCCCTTGACCTGGACGTAGGCTTTCTGCGTTGCCATGGTATCCCCCATTGTTAGCCTCGTACTACTTTTATAGAGCCATAGTAAACCCAGGCGAACTATTTTTTCGCGACATATGACATTTATTTCAAACTAGTCACCCGGCAGTTAGGGACGTTCAACCTACTCATTGGGGACAGACTTAAATGAGTGAAACTACTCATTTAAGTCTGTCCCCAATGAGTGCCGCCGAGGACAGTCCTTGCCAGTCCGGCCAGCAAACCGGCGGATCGGCAAGGACTGTCCCCAATGACTAGTCGTTTAAGTCTGTCCCCAATGAGTAAAGTCTGTCCCCAATGAGTACCCGATGGCTAGGCTCGGGCTTTGGTGTGGGTGAGGGCTAGGCCCACGGCGGCGATAGCGGCGGCGAAGAGCACGGTGACGCCCAGGTCGCAGGCGATGTCGCCCAGCACGGCAGACGTCAGATCCGAGGCGAGCGCCTTGCCGATTGCGTCGTTCACCCAATACGTCGGCACAAAGTGCGCCACGGTCTGCACGGCCGAACCCATGAGCGACAGTGGCATCCAGGCGCCGCCCAAAAACGTCATGAGCATGCCGAGCAGGTTGCCCACGCCGTTGAGCAGCTCCTCGCGCGCACCCAGGCCCGACAGCGTAAAGCCAACGGCCAGCGGCGTCAGCGCCAGAGCAAACGTCGCCGCCAGCGCCAGGCACACGCGGCCCACGCCGACCTCGGCAACCGCGCCGGCAAAGCCCACAACGCCCATCATGCTCGACACGAGCCAGATGCAGACGGTGAGCACGGCAGCGGCCGCGAACACGGCAAGCGAACGCTGGCGCTCGGAGAGCGGGGCGGCCTCCATGCGGCGCACGCGCTCGGGCTCGTTCATGCCCGAGAACACCAGCCCCACCGACACGATGACCGACGAGATAATCGCGTACGCGCCAAAGTTGAAATACGACTCGAGCGTGGCGGCGGCAGTCGAGTCGACCTTGACCTGCTCGATCTGAACCTCGGCGCGCTTGGCGGCGGCGTGCTCGGCGGCCTTGGCGACGTCGCCGTCGGAGGCGGCAGGCTCCAGCGCCGCCACAGCGCCCGCGAGCGAGATCCAGCGCGAGGCCTCGGCAGACGAGAGCGCCGCCGCCATGGTGCCGGAACCGTAGGTCACGTCGAGCTTGGGCAGGGCCTCCCCCGCACGGGCGGCTGCAACAAGGTCGTCCTCGAACCCCTCCGGGATAAAGAACACGCAATCGGCACTGCCCTTGGCGCTGTTGCTCTTGGAGAGCGCATCGGCAAGGTCATACGTGTCGTCGCCGACGCCCGTGACCAGGTCAAAGCGCGAACCCAGGTGCTTGGTAAGCGCCCGCGAAAGACCGCTGTCGTCGCGGTCGACCACGATCACGTTGGCGTCATAGGGCTTGTACTCGGTGAGCTGCGACGAGTTCCAGCTCACCGAGGCAGCAATGAACACACCCATGAGCGAAATGAACACCGTATAGATGAGCAGGTAGAACGGGTGCGCGAGCGCCATGCGAAGCGCGGTCTTAAAGGTGCTCATAGCGGCTCCTTCCAAAGATCAGCGTGGCGGCGGCGACAAACACCAGGGCCATGAGGACCAGCGCGCCGGCGCGAACGGCAAAGGGCCCCAGATCCTCAAAGAAATACAGACGGTTGAACATGTCGCAGATGAGCTTGACGGGGTTGAGCCAGCACTCGGCCGGGCAGGCGCGGGCGACGTCGTCGGCAAGCGCCATCGCCGGCTCGCCGTAGAGGCCGGCGAACAGGGCGCACGTGGTGGCAAAGCCCGTGAGGATGCCCGACTTGGACGCCTTGCCGCCCTTAACGGGAAGCGTGCCCACAAAAACTCCCAGACCCGTGGCGGCGAGCGCGGATGCGGCGCCGCCCGCCAGGCACAGGCTCTCGCGCCCGCCAAAGTCGACGCCGACCACCAGGCGCACGTAACCAATCGCAACTGCCATCGAGGCAAAGGAAACCAGCCACGAGCCGACAAAGATGCCGGCCAGCGACGCTGTCTTGGAAACGCCGCCCACGCAGCGACGCGCGCCGAGGCCGGACAGATTGGGCTGCAAATCGACGACGCTCAAAGCGGCAAACTCGGCAGACATCATCGCGACCAGGCCAAAGAGCGCGTAATAGTAGATGGTCGTACCGTCGGGCGTGGT
>CAKUCJ010000063.1 GCA_934643435.1 uncultured Collinsella sp. | reverse complement strand
GCCTCCTGCGGTAACTGGGGAGGCCGAGGCTAGTCGTCTTCTTGCTGCGGGTGCCTGGTCTGGAGGATTTGGAATAATGGGGGCTCTTGGCTGTCGTGGGCACTGACATTTGTCACGAAATGGCTGGTCGTTGGGGGTTGCTACTGGTAGTTGCGGTAGGGTTGGGGCAGATTCTAACTAGAAATGGTGGTCGCTACCGGCTGTTCTCGGCATACTCGGCTCATTCGATTACGGTCACCTCACGAAAGGAACCACCATGGATCTTGCGATGGCACAACGCCTCGTCGATCGCCGCAAAGCTGCCGGGCTTTCTCAGGAGGCGCTTGCCGCCCAACTGGGTGTGAGCCGCCAGGCTGTCAGCAAATGGGAGCGCAGCGAATCCTCGCCCGATACCGATAACCTCATTGCACTCGCTGCACTGTATGGCGTGTCGCTGGATGAGCTGTTGTATGGGGAGGCAGTAGATGACGCTGACTGCTCTGAGGACAGCGATGCCGGAGCCGAGGCGTCGGATGAGGCCGAAGAGGATGAGGATTCTGCCGACAACACCAGTCGCAGCGACAAGCCACTCGTCGACATTTCCCTTGCGCACGGTATCCACGTTATTGATCCCGATAAAGGTGAGGAGGTTCACGTTGGCTGGAATGGCATCCACGTAACCAACGAGCGCAAGGGCGAAGAAGTCCATGTAGGGCCGGGCGGCGTGCATGTCGATACGCTTGAGGACGACGGGCATAGCGTGCACACCAATGCCGACGGCACCGTTACTATCGACGGCGAGACGTTTTCCAGCTGGAAAGAGGCACACGACAAGCTCGACCATCATGGCAAGCACTTCCACACCAAGCTCGGACGTGCGTGGAACAAGTTTCCCTTCCCCGCGCTTGTCGCCCTCGCCTATCTGGCGCTCGGCATTGTCTACGGCACATGGGGCATGGGGCTCTTCCTCGTCTTTTTGATTCCCATCTACTACGCCATTGGCGACTTTATCGACCGACGTCGCCTGTCTAAGCTCATCGGCAGTGTCTACCCGGCGGCTGCTATTGCCTGGTTCCTCTACATGTGGCTCTGCCTGGGACAACCCCATCCTGCGTGGGTAATCCTCATCACCATTCCCGTCGTAGGAGCACTCATGCACTGGTGCCGCAAACAATGGAAGCACCGCAAGCAAGCCTAGTCCGCCCCGTTCCGCCGGCAAACCCCAGCCGACGCCCCTCCCCTAAGTTGCGGTGATATAGTTCCTGTTTTCGCCTTTACCGAAGCTATTCAGGAACTATTCCACCTCAACTCGCGAAAGACAGGGGCAGTCGCGACACGTAAATTGGCATCGGATCAATGGCTCGCCAAGAAAAGGGCCTATTTACTACGTTTAGCTCGAAAGGGCCAACCATAGCAGCCTTTTTCGAAAATCGACAAGCCTTCTACCTGCGGTTTTATTTTTCATCTTTCCGGCATGGTCAAGGGTTTTCAACTAAACGTAGTAGATAGGCCCATTTTGTGGCATACGACCTATTTAAAATCGGCGGCAAAGGCCGAGGTTCCCCTCATCCACGCCGGGCCGCACGATTACCAGAAAGTTGCGGTGATATAGTTCCTATTTAAGGCCCAAATGACCGAATCTAGGAACTATTCCACCGCAACTTTGCAAGACATCCAGGGAGTTGGCATGAGGATTGCCGAGGTTTCAAAGGAGTATGGCATTTCCGCCGATACACTGCGCTATTACGAGCGCATTGGTTTGCTGCCTCGTGTACACCGCAACGAAAATGGCATTCGCGACTACGATGAACAAGACTGCGCGCGCATCAAGTTCGTCAAGTGCATGCGCGGCGCAAGCGTGTCAATCGAAGCGCTCATCGAATATATGCAGCTCCTGGAACAGGGTGACGAAGCCATGGCGGCGCGCAGAGCCATTCTCGAAGAACAGCGCGACCAGGTCACCGAACGTATTGCCGAAATGCAGGCCGGTCTCGATCGCCTCAACTACAAAATCGCCCACTACGACGACCTCATCCACGCCTGTGAGCAAAAGCTGTCGAAGTAGGGCATGGATTTTAATGGCATGGCCTGTTTGGCGAACGGAGGAAGTATGAACGATGTAGCCGAGCGCGACTGGAGGCTGTTTAAGGAATTGCTCCCTAAATGGCAAGAACGCTATATGGAAAAACTCATCAATCAGTACATCGAGATACTGAACGGCGACGGCGAAGCCTCTGATAGGTTTTGGGCGCTCGAGGAGCATGTCAATAGGGACAGGCGGTGCGGCGGCGTAATGATGGAAGATATCCGCCGCAGCACGATGCGTCGCCAGATAGTCAGCCTGCTTGCTGACGACGTAATTTCTCTCAGCGATCTCGACGGTTTTACCGATGACATTAAGAGCTACGCACAACGCTGCATTGGTCAGTAAGTGCACTGAGTGACATACATCTCGGCCAAACGAGAACAAACGCCGGGTAGCCCGTAGGTTGCTCGGCGTTTGCGCAGATAAAACCTGCCAAAAATGAACCTGTCCCTTTTTGGCAGGTTATTCGGCGCTCTTGAGGGCGCCGACCATGTCGATCTTGTTGAGTGTTCGGTTGGTGGCGAGGTTGACGATAAATGTAAAGCCAAAGGCCAGCAGCACGGACAGCACGTAGCTCAGCGGCTCGACCTCAACGTCAAAGTAGAGCGACGGCATCTGCAGGATGTACGTAAAACTCTCTGCCAGCACGCCGCCAAGCGGCACGCCCAGCATGGCGCCGATTGCCGTGAGAACCAGCGTCTCCTTGTTGACGTAATGGTGCACCTCGCCGCGACGGAAACCGAGTACCTTAATGGTCGCCAGCTCGCGCTCACGCTCCGAGATATTCGTGTTGGACAGCGTAAACACCACCACAAACGATAGGCACGCCGCCATAAAGGTCACAAGCACCACCACCGAGTTAACGATGGCAAAGTTGTCCTCGTAGTTCTCCCAATGCTCAGCCGTGCACGAAATCGTCAGCCACCCGTCGCTCTTAAGGCGCTCGCCAAACTTGATCTGATCGGCAGACGAGCCCTTGAGCAGCGCAAAGATGCCGTTAAGGCGCGCACTGCGACCGAACGCGTGCTCATAGGTGCCCTGCGTCATATAGAGGGTGTTGCCCAAGTAGTTGAGCGAAATGTCGCTGACCTTAACATCGGCAACATTGAGCGACGAATCCTGGACCTGCGCCGTATCGCCCGGATGAATTCCCAGCACCAGCTGAGAGCTCTTGCTCAGATATACATCGCCATCGCGCAGGGGCAACGGTTTCTTGGCTTCATCCTCCAGGCACACGTAGTCGCCCAAGTCGTCCGTGCGGTCATCGGGCACTACGACCAGCTGCACGGTCTCGCTCTTGCCGCCAAACGTAAAGGTAACGTTGTCGGTCATAATCGGCAGCGTCGAGGTCACCGTCACGCTGGAGTCCTTGGCAGCACTGCGCTCCTCCAGTGCTGCACACGTCTTCGAAAAATCGTCAGGGTTGGCAACCGCCAGTAGGTCGTAGCGTGTGATATGCCCATACTGCTTGGGCGAAAGCGCCACCGACGTATCGCGAATGCCCATGCCGCAAATCACGAGCGCCGTGCAGCCCGCGATGCCAAAGATGGTCATAAAGGCACGCTTTTTGTAACGGAACAGATTACGCGCGGCGACCTTGTTCAAAAAGCTCATACGGTGCCAGATAAAGCCGATGCGCTCGAGCAGAATGCGCGAGCCGGCACGCGGGGCCTTGGGGCGCATGAGCGATGCCGGCGTCTCGGCCATCTCATGGCGGCAGGCGACAATCGTGGCGCCCACCACGCCCACGGTAAACAGCGCCACCGACACGAGCGATGACACGATGTCGTACGAAAGCTGCATCTGGGGCAGCGAGTACATATCGTCGAACACCGTGAACAAGAACAGCGGCAGGCCCACAAAGCCGATGACATTGCCCAGCACGCCACCGATCAGGCAAGCCCACAACGAGTAGTCCACATATTTGGACAGGATGCGCCCGCGCGAATAGCCGAGCGCCTTGTACAGGCCGATGAGCGTGCGCTCTTCCTCGACCATGCGCGTGGCGGTGGTAAGGCTAATGAGCACGGCGACGATAAAGAAGATGAACGGGAAAACCGTGGCGATGGCCTCGATCGACGAACTGTCGCTTTCGACGCTCGAGTAGCTTGCGATGTTGCCGCGGTCCTGGATATACCAGGTGCATTCCCCCAGGTCAGAAAGCTCGGCGCGGGCGTCGGCGAATTGCTGGTCGGCCGCGGCGCGACGCTGGTCCAAATCGGCCTGCGCCTGGGCGCGCTCTTCGCTACCCTCAGCCATGCGATCGATGTTTCTCTGCTCAACCCCAAAGAGCATCTCTGCCTGACGCTCGGCCGCGTCAAGGCTCGCCGGCGTGTCGACTGTCAGCTCCTGAACGCGCGCCTTCTCGCGCTCGTCGCGAATCTTCTCGATATTGGCCTTGGCTTTATTGATCTTTGCCGTGTAGGTATCGGAATAGGAGTTGAGATCCTTGGCTCCCTCGACGACCACATGAATCGCGGAATAAGACGACGACGTCGCGGCGTCCTCGCTCACGTAAAACTTATAGTCCGCAGCCGAGGCGGCACGGAAAGCGTTGACCGTCGAGTCTGAGCTCACGTCAGTGGGGTCGAGGACCTCGGCCGTAATGGTGTAATCGCCCGCGGCAAACTGATCCCTGGCGCTTTGGTTCGACGAGCTCGCGTCGTTCGCGGCAAAGCTCACCGTATCGCCGAGCCTTTTGCCCGAAGCCTTCAGGAAACGCGAGGTCACCGCGACCTCTCCGGCTGCCTCGGGCAGATCGCCGCGCACCAGCACCGGCTGATCGATATTCTCCTTGGAGAGGCTCTGCACGACTACGCGCTCGCGCGTCGTGCCCACGGCGGTGTAAGCGGTCTCGGTATAGATGCCCTCGGCCGTCTCGACGCCGTCGACCTCTTGGATGGCCGCAAGATCGTCGCGGGTGAGACCATAGGTCGACTGTACGTTGATGTCATAGACATTCTGCTGGTCAAAGTAGGCGTCGACCGAATCACACAGGTCCTCGCAGCCCGCCTTAAGACCGCACATCACGCTCACGCCGAGCGCGGTAATGACCACGATAGACAAAAAGCGCTTAAGACTGCCTCGAATCGTGCGGTAGATACCGCGGCGGAAAACCGTCGGCACCATATCGTTTGAGCTTTGGGCGGTGCGGTAGGTTGTAAACTCCCGGTCGCGATCCACGTGCTCCGTATCGCGGTTTTGGCTGTTTTGGCAATCCTGGTCCATGGGCGCTACCACTCGATCGTCTCGATGGACACGGGGTTTTGCTGGACCATCTCGCTCTCCACGCGACCGCTCTTAAAGCGAATCAGGCGGTCGGCCATAGGCGCGAGCGCGGAGTTATGCGTGATGATGATGACCGTAATGCCCTGCTTGCGGCAGGTGTCCTGCAGCAGTTGCAAAATCTGCTTGCCGGTTTTGTAGTCGAGCGCGCCCGTGGGTTCGTCGCACAGGAGCAGCTTGGGGTTCTTGGCCAACGCGCGGGCGATGGACACGCGCTGTTGCTCGCCGCCCGAAAGCTGCGCCGGGAAGTTGCCCAGGCGCTCGCCCAGACCAACCTGGCGGAGCGTTTGCTCAGCATCGAGCGAATCGGGGCAGATCTGAGCTGCAAGTTCCACGTTTTCGAGCGCTGTCAGGTTGGGGACCAGATTGTAGAACTGAAAGACAAAGCCCACATCGGCACGACGGTACTCAACAAGTTGCGCCTCGCTGGCGGCGCTCACATCGCGCCCGTCCACCATCACGGTGCCGGAGGTCGCCGTGTCCATGCCGCCCAGAATGTTGAGTGCCGTGGTTTTACCGGCGCCCGAAGCGCCCAGGATAATGGCAAGCTCGCCACGCTCAACGGTAAAGCTCGCGCCGTCGAGCGCGTGAATACGGGCATCGCCCTCGCCATAGGCTTTGATAACGTCTTTGAATTCGATATAGGCCATCGATTGATTCCCATCTGGTCGGATAACTCTTAAGTATTACCCATTTCGCACCCACCAAAAAGGGACAGGTTTATTTTGGCAGGTTTTATATGGGGAAATGGCGGGTGTTGGTAGAGCGAAGAGGCGGCAGAGGGGTCATCCACGGAGTCAGGGCGCCTGTCAAACGCAGAGGATTTATCTCGACCGTCAGCCAAGTTATTCGAACAGCTGTTCGTTTCTATGATATGATGCTACCATCCAAACAAGCTTATCCGCAGAAAGGCGGCCGCCGTGACATACGACTTCAAGAAGGAATGCAAGGAGCTCTACAAGCCTGCCAGTAAACCGAACATCGTAACCGTCCCACCCATGAGCTATGTCGCCGTGCGCGGAAAGGGCGACCCAAACACCGCAGACGGCGAGTATCAAAGCGCCCTTCCGCTGCTTTACGGCATCGCTTACACCATCAAGATGTCGAAGAAAGGTTCGAGAAACATCGAGGGCTATTTCGACTTTGTGGTACCGCCGCTCGAGGGCTTCTGGTGGCAAGACTCCCCCAGCAGCGACATCGATTATGTGCGCAAGGACGACTTCAACTTCATCTCGTGCATCCGCTTGCCCGATTTCGTCACCCAGGCAGACTTTGACTGGGCCGTCGCGGAAGCCACAGCCAAAAAGAAACTGGACTTTTCGCTGGTCGAGCTGCTTACGGCTGACGAGGGCCTCTGCGTTCAGTGCATGCATACTGGACCTTACGACAGCGAGCCGGCGACCGTGGACGCCATGCATGAATTTGCGACAGAACAAGGTTACGTCATCGACTTCTCCGATACTCGTCTTCATCACGAGATCTACCTCTCCGACCCACGCAAATGCGCACCAGAGAAGCTCAAGACCGTGGTTCGTCATCCCGTCAAACGCGCTGGGTAGCGTGGGGAGCGCCGTGCTGCATATCAGGTTTAAGGCTAGCTGACCAGCAGCTGACCAGCAGTTTTCAAGACCATCCGGCAGTTTCCTTGACGCGGCACATCGCATCCTATAAGTTTGTTTTACTAAAGCTGGAAAGCCTCTCAACGAT
>CAKUCJ010000062.1 GCA_934643435.1 uncultured Collinsella sp. | reverse complement strand
GCCCAGCGCTTGTCTCACCGTATCCTCATCCCCATGGCACAACCCGTCGTGGAACGCGTCAACGTCTCGCACATCCTCGGCGGCGCACTCAAACCATTCGATAATGACCAGGCGCAATGCCTGGCGAAGTTCGTTATTGGGCAGGCGCAGAGCACGAAGGCGAGCATCGCTCTCAGGCTCCTCGGTCATATCCGTCGTGAGGAAACCGGATGGGTACAACGCCATCCAAATATCGTCGGCGTGAACCTCGTCCGACCCCGCAGCACCCAAACAAAGCGGCACTTCAACACATCCATGAGCCTCGAGCAAATCGAACAAGACCGAAAGCCGGTCGAGATTCCAATCACCAACCACCCTGCTTAGGCAATCAGCGTACCCATATAGGTCGGCGCGCACGGGCGGTGTGCAGCCCCGGTCCAAAAAGCCAATCACACGCGCCGGACTCGAGCAATATTCCCCGCCAAACCGGTACCCCTCGAGCCACTCACGCGCATCGTCCAAGTGTTCCTCTCGTCCAGCATGACTCAGCAGAACCTCAACCTCGGCATCCGACAAGCCGAACCACCGATCGCACCACGTCGAGAGCGGGGTCGCCAGGCAATACGAACAGCCGCGCAAAGCAAGCGCCGCCTCGACTGGGCCGGGACGCTCCCCCATCAGACAAGCCAGCCGCATCGAATCGCCCGCGGCGGCAATAGCGTCGAACAGAACACGGTCGAGCAACTCCGCCGAACCGTCATCGCGAGTGCCCCTTATGCCAGCACGGCTCAACCATGCCGCATCATATCCATCAACGAGCAATACAACCTGCTCATCGCAGGCCATCTCCAGCAACTCAATGAGCACACCAAGCACCGAGTCAACCTCGTCATCGCTCGCCACGCCACGCGCCACTCGTTCGATGTGGCGCACCTTGTCATGAGGTAAATCCGGAGCTTCCAGATACGCCAACAGACGAGCGCACTCGCTCGAAAGAGCGTCATGCACGACGCCGACAAACGTGGCGCCACGCCTCGCAGCGCCAGAAAAGTCTAGCGATACCACCGGATAGCACGCATACTCACCCCGATAGTGCCCGCCGTCCGCGTCCCAAATCCGGGAACCAGCAAACAGGCTCCGGTCAGCACGGCCGACCGCGGGTCGTTCAAGAAAAGCCTTGAGCATCGACAGGTTCAGGCTCTTGCCAAAACCCTCGGGCCGACAGCACACCACAACGGACGCATCGCAATCCAGCACATCGGCAATAAACATGGTCTTGTCGACCAACACACATCGGCGAGCAACCTCGGTAAAGTCATGCATACCAATCGGCACAACCATATCATCGGCACGACCGATTAGACGCGTACCAAAGCCGACAGAGCAACCATCATTCGCCTGTTCAGACACCGTATCTTCTCCCTAAAACGCAGCATGACGTCAATTGTAATGACCGGTTTGCACGTTATATATCCATCGCACAAGCGTTTCGGGCAACGGTAGCAATATGGACCCCAAGGGGGCATAACAAATCCTTGCACAACAAATACGGGGCCCGATGCAGTCGCACCGGACCCCGTCCCGACTCTTTAGGTATTCGGCAACCGAGAATCTACTCCTCAGAACCGTCCTCACCAGCAGCCTTGTTCTGCTGGTCGAGCTTATGCTTACCGCTCACGATAGACGTGGCTCCCAGCGTGGCCAAGCTCGCGCTGGCTAGGCTCGCCATCACGATGAGGTCGCCCGTCTTGGGCATGTTGCCGCCCGAGGACTTGGTCGTGGTCGTGGTGGCAGTCGTCGTGGTGGTCGTAGTGCCGCCCTTGTCCTCGGTCTTCTGAGCATCGGCATCGGACTGCTTTGCGCCAGCATCGGCGGAAGCATCCGAAGCACCGTCGGCATTGGAACCGGAACCCTGATCAGAGGCACCATCAGAAGAAGAACCGCCGTTAATGCCCGCCATCAAAGACGATCCCAGCATGGAGCCAAGCTGTTCGCCGGTAGAAGGCTTATTATCCGTCGAGGAATTGCCCGTATCGGAACCCTCGCTCGAGCCGCCCTCGGAGACATCAGAGCCAGAACCGTTAGAGGACCCAGCATCGGCAGAGGAGTCGCCAGTACCGTTGGAAGCGTCCGCATCGGAAGAGCCAGAATCCGCACCGCCCGCAGCGCTGTCAGAGCCAGAAGTCGACGAATCGCCGGCCGCAGTGCCGCCAGATGCAGCGCCGCCGTTGCCGGTATCATCGGCGCCAGCATCGGTCGAAGGGACATCCGTACCATCGTCGTCGTCCGTGTCGCCATCGGTACCAGGCGTCGGCGTAACAGGGGCAGTGGGCGCCATGCTCGGACCGGGCGCCGGCGTGGGTTCGGGCTCTACAGGCGTTGCCGCAGCGGCCTCGTCCTCGGCGATATAGACCAGACAGTCCTTGAGCTCGTTGCGGTAGCGATTCTTCCAGCCCTCATGGTACTGAGGCTGGCTTGCATACTTGGTCGCCACGTTATTGACCACGCTGTTGGAAAGCGCCGTCACAAACTCGCGATCGGTCATGCTGTTGGAAAGATTTGCCCAGCGGAAAAAGTCCTGGCAGCCACCCGTGCCGCACATATTGGTGATGCTCCACACCATGCCCTTGACGCAGTCGGCGCGACCGGAGATGTCAATGCCCAAAGCGCTCTTGAGCCACGACTCAGTCACCGCATAGTACGAGTTGTACGCATAGGCGTCCTGCAGCGCCGAGAACTCAGCCGGGTCGGTGTTATAAGCACCCTGGAAGGCCTCCTGCGCAATACGACCCAGCTCGGTAAGCTGACCATTCGCATACATGGGGTTGTTCGCGTTGGAAATCTCGCTGCCGCGATCGATCGCGGCCTTAAGCATGCCGTACTTATCAGAATCGTAGTTGTAGACCTGCTTCATAAACGGAATGAGCGACCAGCGGCGGTCGAACTGGTAATAGCCCAGCGCGTTATAGCCGTCGCCATACGAAAAGCCCTGGTTATAGTTGCCATGACTCTCGTATTTGGTGAAGTACTTCATCTCGTCGGTCACGTTGACAAACGAAACGCCCTGGACCGATCGCAGCACGCCCGAGAAGGACTGCTGGGTGTAAAGGCCTTTATCGATATCGGTGGCATCCGAGGCAACGCCGGGCGCGGGCTCCTCGGCCATAGCGGTAGCGGGCGCGGCAACGGCGCCAAACGAAAGCGCCAACGTAAGACCCGCGACAATCGCGGAATACTTGGGCTGCATAGATCCTCCCTGCATTGGTGTAGTTAAAGTGCAGTTTGCAAAGATAGATTCAGTATTGCAGCTCGACGTTTGTTGCACAACAACAACTCGGCAAACGGCAACAACCCTCCGCGAAATCTTAAGGAATTAGATAAATTGGTCGTCGGGCGACAAAAGAAAATCGCCGTAATGAGCCAAAAGCCCGTCCCTCAGCTGACAAAAGGCGGGAATATAGATGTTCAGAATGCGCTGAATCAGATCTTGCGCCAGCTTATTGTCATAGATATGAACGTTCGTATTTCGGTCTCTGAGCATGTCCAGCCAAGCAGTCTCATCTATAAAGTCGTAAAACCGGTAGGCTTCCTTCAAGATGGCACGAGGTGACCCCGACGCAGCAAGCGTAGCGCCCTCATACTCGAGCAGACGCTTGAGGAGCTTCCAGCTCAATTCAAACTGAAGATTGAACTTATTAATCAGTCCACTCTGAACAAAATCGTTGTTGAGATCCTGATTAGGCGCATCCTCAAGATTCGCCAAGGCACTGGCAAAGTTCTCATATTTTTTCATACAGGACCACACCATCCCTGGCTATTTCGTCGAGCAATTGCTGAGACAAGGACTCGTCGAGATTGACAACGTCTACATCTAAAAGGGTATCAAGACACTCCTCAATCAAATATGAGAAACGGTCGAAATCCCGGCAACCTGTTACGGCAATATCGATATCGCTCTTAGGCAAGTTGTCACCCCGAGCACGAGAGCCAAACAGCACGACCTTCTCGGTGTCACATTCCCGGGCAAAAGCCTCGATTTGCTTATATACCTTGCCAAGAGACGCCATTGCAGCCCCTACAGCTTGATATCGAAGTTGATTTCGGGGACGGTGGCTAGGTCGGCCAGGGTCACGCCGTCGACGTACTTTTCGATCACGTCGTCCAGGCCGCGCCAGAACTTGACCGTGGAGCACAGGTCACTGCGGGTGCAGCTGTTGTCAATGCCATCGCACGCCACGGGCGCCGTGCTGCCCTCGACGGCGCGCAGGATATCGCCGGCGCGGACCTCAGCCGGGTCCTTGGCCATCATATAGCCGCCGCCCTTGCCGCGCACGCTCTTGAGCAGGCCCGCTTTCATAAGCGGACGAACCAGCTGCTCCAAATACTTCTGCGAAATATGCTCGCGGTCGGCCACCTCACGCAGGGCGATCTTGCCCTCGGCGTCACCGAGTGCAGCGATGTAGATCATCAGTCGGAGGGCATAGCGGCCCTTAGAAGAAATGAGCATACCTACCCTCCCATCGTTCCTGGGACAACATAACCAGGAGTATCTGCCCCAAATAATACGCACGTGGAACAAGCAATCCTGGTTATTTTGTCCCACAATTTGAAAAGTCGAGTGGATTAGTCGGGTTTTCCCTTGACTAACGCCGAACCCATAGTAACTTTATTCCGAGAAGATTCCTAGGGTTTAGTACACCTATGAGTACACCATATACAGAGAGGGACAGCATGAGCGCAAATCCGCTGCTTTCCATCGAGGGTCTGACCGCCTCCGTGGACGAGAAGACCATCCTCCACAACGTCAACCTCAACG
Source organism: uncultured Collinsella sp. (assembly GCA_934643435.1). Lineage (GTDB taxonomy): Bacteria > Actinomycetota > Coriobacteriia > Coriobacteriales > Coriobacteriaceae > Collinsella. The sequence continues at coordinate 2,430 of CAKUCJ010000062.1, read as the reverse complement.
TCGCCGCCGGCGAGACCCACGTGCTGATGGGCCCCAACGGCGCCGGCAAGTCCACCCTCGGCCATCTGGTCATGGGCGACCCCGTCTACACCGTCAACGACGGCCGCATCGTCTTTGACGGCCAGGACATCACCGAGCTCACCACCGACAAGCGCTCGCGTGCCGGCCTGTTCCTGAGCTTCCAGGCCCCGGTCGAGATCCCCGGCGTGCCGCTGTCGAGCTTCTTGCGCGCCAGCATCGCCGGCCGCCCCGGTCTGGAGATGAAGGGCAAGGAGTTCCGCCGTCGTGTGAAGGAGCTCGCAGCCGAGCTCAACATGGACACCGCCTACCTCAACCGCGAGCTGGGTGTGGGTTTCTCGGGCGGCGAGAAGAAGAAGGTCGAGATGCTCCAACTTCTGCTGCTGCAGCCCAAGCTCGCCATCCTGGACGAGACCGACTCGGGCCTGGACGTCGACGCGCTTTCCACCGTCAGCCACGGCATGGACGCCTACCGCAAGAGCTGCGACGGCTCCATGCTCATCATCACGCACAACACGCGCATCTTGGAGCACCTGGATGTCGACCGCGTCCACGTTATGGTCAAGGGCCACATCGTGCGCGAGGACGACGCCTCGCTGATCCCCTGGATCGACAAGAACGGCTTTGAGACCTTCGAGCGCGAGGCCGCCGAGCAGCGCGCCCAGGCCGAGGCCGCCGCTGCCGAGCAGCAGGCGTAAAGGGGCGACGCAATGACCAAGAACCGCACCGAGGTCGCGGACATCGACCGCAGCCTCTACGACTTCACCTATGGCGAGGAGGGATTCGAGCGCCTCGACGCCGGCATCACGCCCGACATCGTGCGCGAGATCAGTGCCAAGAAGGACGAGCCGCAGTGGATGCTCGACCTGCGCCTGAAGTCCCTCGAGATCTTCAACCGTTTTCCCGACCCGACGTGGGGTCCCTCCATCGAGGGCCTGGACATGGACAACATCGTCACCTACGTCAAGCCTAACACCGACCAAAAGCACGACTGGGAGTCGGTGCCCGACGACATCAAGAACACCTTTGAGCGCCTGGGTATCCCCGAGGCCGAGCGCAGCTACCTGGCGGGCGTCGGCGCGCAGTACGACTCCGAGCTGGTCTACCACAACATGCAGGACACCGCGTCCAAGATGGGCATCGTCTATTCCGGTATCGAGGAGGCCCTGCACGACCCGCAGTGGGAGCCGCTCATCCACGAGAAGTTCATGACGCTCATCCCGCCCACCGATCACAAGTTTGCGGCCCTGCACGGCGCCGTGTGGTCGGGCGGCTCGTTTGTCTACGTGCCCAAGGGCACCAAGCTCGATTTTCCGCTGCAGAGCTACTTCCGCCTCAACGCCAAGGGCGCCGGCCAGTTTGAGCACACGCTCATCATCGTCGAGGACGACGCCGACCTGCACTTTATCGAGGGCTGCTCCGCGCCCAAGTACAACGTGGCCAACCTCCACGCCGGTGCCGTCGAGCTCTTTGTGGGCAAGCGCGCGCACCTGCGCTACTCGACCATCGAGAACTGGTCCAAGAACATGTACAACCTCAACACCAAGCGTGCGCGCGTGGACGAGGACGGCGACATCGAGTGGATCAGCGGCTCCTTCGGCAGCCATGTGGGCTACCTCTACCCCATGAGCGTGCTCAACGGCCGCCGCGCCCGCTCGAGCTTTACCGGCATCACCTTTGCAGGCGCCGGCCAGAACCTCGACACCGGCTGCAAGGTCGTGCTCAACGCGCCCGAGACCTCGGCGACCGTCGAGACCAAGGGTATCTCCAAGAGCGGCGGCATCCAGACCTTCCGCAGCTCCATCGTGGCCACGCCCAAGGCCGAGGGCTCCAAGGCAACCGTGAGCTGCCAGTCGCTGATGCTCGACGACCAGAGCCGCTCCGATACCATCCCGGCCATGGACATCCGCGCCAAAAACGTCGACATCGGCCACGAGGCAACCATCGGCCGCATTGGCGACGACAAGGTCTTCTACCTCATGAGCCGCGGCATCTCGGAGGAAGAGGCCCGCACCATGATCGTCAACGGCTTTGCCAACCCGGTCTCCAAGGAGCTGCCGCTGGAGTACGCCGTCGAGATGAACAACCTGATCAAGCTTGAGATGGAAGGAGCGATCGGATAATGACACAGACCACGAACACCGCTGCTACCACGCTTGAACAGGTCAACGCGATGCCCGCAGCTACCTGGGGCTGGCTGAAGATGAACCAGACCAAGCTCGAGCTCTCTGACGAGCTTGCTACCGCTCCTACCGAGGCCGTTGAGGTCGAGGGCCTGGACAAGCAGCTCCTCGGCGCGGACGACGCGTTCGACAACGCTATGGATGCCGTGGTCGAACGCTTCCCCGAGCGCCGCTCCTCCGCCCCCGGCGATACCGCCGATCGCGCGCGCATCACGCCCGAGACCGAGCT
>CAKUCJ010000061.1 GCA_934643435.1 uncultured Collinsella sp. | reverse complement strand
ACCGTCACCAACGACGTGCTGTACAAGGAGGGCCTGGACCTTCTCGTCGTGCCCTCCGCCGAGCTCTCCCGCGGCCGTGGCGGCCCGCGCTGCATGAGCATGCCCTTCTGGCGCGAGGACCTCTAAGTCTTTAACGTTCCGGTGCGGTCCCCCTACAACCGCACCGGTTTCGCCCGTCAAACGGGCACCACGAATTACTTTTAGTAATCCATTTCTTCGAAAGGAAACGAACCATGGGTGTTAACCTCTCCGGCCGTAGCTTCCTCAAGCTCCTCGACCTCACCACCGAGGAGATCGAGTACCTGCTCAAGCTCTCCAAGAACTTCAAGGATATGAAGCGCGCTGGCGTTCCGCATCGTTATCTCGAGGGCAAGAACATCGTCCTGCTCTTCCAGAAGACCTCCACTCGTACCCGTTGCGCCTTCGAGGTCGGCGGCATGGATCTGGGCATGGGCGTCACCTACCTCGATCCGGGTTCGTCGCAGATGGGCAAGAAGGAGTCCATCGAGGATACCGCTCGCGTTCTCGGCCGCATGTATGACGGCATCGAGTTCCGCGGCTTTGCCCAGGACGACGTCGAGGAGCTCGCTGCTAAGTCCGGCGTGCCCGTCTGGAACGGCCTGACCACCGAGTGGCACCCCACCCAGATGCTCGCCGACATCCTGACCGTCCAGGAGAACTTCAACTACGACATCAAGGGCAAGACCCTCGTCTTCATGGGCGACTGCAAGAACAACGTCGCTCGCTCCCTCATGGTCGTCTGCTCCAAGCTCGGCATGAACTTCGTGGCCTGCGGTCCCGAGGAGTGCATGCCCGCTGACGACGTCATCGAGGCCTGCAAGCCCATCGCCGAGGCCAACGGCTGCACCATCAAGCTGACCACCGACGTCAAGGACGGCGTCACCGGCGCTGACGTTCTCTACACCGACGTGTGGGTCTCCATGGGCGAGCCCGACGAGGTCTGGGCCGAGCGCATCGCTCAGCTCACCCCGTATCGTGTCACCTCCGAGGTCATGGCTATGGCCAACCCGGGTGCCATCTTCCTACACTGCCTGCCCAGCTTCCACGACACCAACACCACCATTGGCGCCGAGAAGTGCGAGCAGTTCGGCATCACCGAGCAGGAGGTTACCGACGAGGTCTTCGAGAGCCCCGCTTCCAAGGTCTTTGACGAGGCCGAGAACCGCATGCACACCATCAAGGCTGTCATGTACGCCACGCTCAAGTAAGAGCATCTAGCATCTCGCTCGGGGTGTATTGCTGCACATCCCGAGCGGTTTTGTCTGGTAAATATCTCGCACCAAACGGCATGCACGGCACGGAAGAGCCGTTTCGAGCGAGATCAGTTAAATGATTTATGAAGGGGGGATGAGAACTATGACTGAGACCGCTAAGAAAAAGCGCGGTATGCCTTCATCGTTCACCATTCTTCTTGCTCTGCTGGCAATTGTCGCGGTTATTACCGTTATCGTCTCCGGTACGTCCGGTGGCGCGGTTACCGCTGCCCGCTTGAGCGATTTCTGCACCGCCCCGGTCAAGGGCTTCGCTGACGCTCTGCCCGTCTGCCTCTTCGTTATGATCCTGGGCGGCTTCCTCGGTATGATGACCGAGACCGGCGCCCTGGACAACGGCATCGCCGTTCTGGTGCAGAAGCTTAAGGGCAACGAGATCATGCTCGTTCCTGTCCTTATGCTCATCTTCTCCCTCGGTGGTACCACCTATGGTATGTGCGAGGAGACCGTTCCCTTCTACGCCCTGCTCGCCGCTACCATGATGGCCGCTGGCTTCGACCCCATGGTCGGCGCCGCTACCGTCCTGCTCGGCGCTGGCTGCGGCTGCCTCGGCTCCACGGTTAACCCGTTCGCCGTCGGCGCGGCCGTCGACGCTCTGACCGGCGTTGACATCGCTGTGAACCAGTCCATCATCATCGGCCTCGGCGCCGTCCTGTGGATTGTCACCACCGCTATGTCGATCGTCTTCGTGATGAGCTATGCCAAGAAGGTCAAGGCTGACAAGGGTTCCACCATCCTGTCGATGCAGGAGCTTAAGGACGCCGAAGAGGCTCATGGCAAGGCTGCTTCCGAGGTTAACAAGGAGGTCAAGCTCACCGGTCGTCAGAAGGGTGTTCTGATCGCCTTCGCATTCACCTTCGTCGTCATGATCGTCGGCTTCATCCCGCTGGCTGACCTCAACGAGGGCATCGCCAGCTTCTTCGACGCTGGCGCTGTCTACGACGCCGACGGTAACGCTGTCGTCCAGGGCTGGTCTGCCCTGATCACCGGCCTGCCCATTGGCCAGTGGTACTTCGACGAGGCTTCCACCTGGTTCTTCCTCATGGCTATCCTGATCGGTATCATCGGTGGCCTGTCCGAGAAGCAGATCGTTAACACCTTCATCACCGGCGCCGCCGACATGATGTCCGTTGTTCTCGTCATCGCCCTCGCCCGTGGTATCTCCGTCCTCATGGCTAGCACCGGCCTCGACGTCTACGTCCTCGACGCTGCCGCCAACGCTCTGGCTGGCCTGTCCGGCGTGATCTTCGCTCCCATGAGCTTCCTGGTCTACTTCGGCCTGTCCTTCCTGATCCCCTCGACCTCTGGTATGGCTACCGTCTCCATGCCCATCATGGGACCGCTGGCTGTTAAGCTCGGCTTCTCGCCCGAGGTCATGGTCATGATCTTCTCCGCCGCCATCGGTGTCGTGAACCTGTTCACCCCGACCTCCGGCGCCATCATGGGCGGTCTCGCCCTGGCCAAGATCGAGTGGACGACCTGGCTCAAGTTTGCCCTTAAGCTCATCGTCGCTCTCTCTGTCGTCTGCGCCGTTATTCTGACCATCGCCTGCGTGATGCTCTAAGTACCCAACGGGTACCCCACGGAAACCTTGACGATCCTGTAAGGGATCACCTGGTCATCGTCTGTCCGGTGGGGTCAACCCACCGGTAGACTCCTACCTTTAGCCCCCTCCCGTTCCGTGCGCGGGAGGGGGCGCTTTTTTGTTCCGGCGTTTTACCAAACGCCGGAACTGCTCGACGCTGCGCGCCGCCCGGAACGACAATTTGTCATTCAAAAGGCAAGGCATGACCAAAAGGTCTATGCCTTGCCTTTTTCATGCCAACTTGTACGTTCTGGACGGCGCTCGCTGACGTTGGCTCTACCAGCGGCGTTGCCATTGTTGGTGCAAGGGGGCGCCTGGTGCAAAGGGGTCATGTTTGTCTGCGCCATGTTGGTGCAAAGTAACCTGACCCCTTTGCACCAAAAGGGGGAGTTGCGGTGGAATAGTTCCTGTTTGGCTGCCCTGAAGGCTAAGCGGGAACTATTTCACCGCAACTTATTCGAGTGCGTGTTTGGTTGGTGCCTGTTGGTGGCCTGGGCGTTGGGGAGGGCTGGCTCCGTTATAATCGCGTAGGAACTTTATTTACGAAACGGGACGGGAGCCATATATGCGCCAGGGTTTCGACAACGCGAAGTATATCGAGCTGCAGGCCGCTCATATTAAGGAGCGCATCTCGCAGTTTGGCGGCAAGCTGTATTTGGAGTTTGGCGGCAAGCTGTTTGATGACTATCACGCGAGCCGCGTGCTGCCGGGTTTTGAGCCGGATAGCAAGTTCCGCATGCTCAAGAGCATTGCCGATGACGTTGAGGTCATCATTGCCATCAACGCCAACCATATCGAGAAGAACAAGGCCCGTGGCGACCTGGGCATTACCTATGACGAGGACGTGCTGCGCTTGGTTGACCTGTTCCGTGGTAACGGCTTTGCCGTCGCGGCCGTGGTCATTACCCAGTACGCCGGCCAGCCCGCCGCCGATGTCTTCCGCAATCGCCTGAACGCGCTCGGCATTCCCGCCAAGCTGCACTATCCCATCGAGGGCTATCCGCACGATGTCGATCTGATCGTATCCGACGACGGCTATGGCAAGAACGAGTTCGTCGAGACCACCCGTCCGCTCGTCGTGGTCACCGCCCCCGGCCCCGGCTCGGGCAAGCTTGCCACATGCCTGTCGCAGCTCTATCACGAGCACAAGCACGGCACTGCCGCCGGCTACGCCAAGTTCGAGACCTTCCCGGTCTGGAACCTGCCCCTCACGCATCCGGTCAACATCGCCTACGAGGCTGCCACGGCCGACCTCGACGACGCCAATATCATCGACTCCTTCCACCTGGAGGCCTACAACAAGACCACGGTTAACTACAACCGTGACGTTGAGGCATTCCCCGTTGTCCGTGCCCTGATGGAGAAGATCTTGGGCGAGAGCCCTTATCAGAGCCCCACGGACATGGGTGTCAATATGGTCGGCTTTGCCATTACCGACGATGATGCCTGCCGTGACGCTTCCAAGATGGAGATCGTTCGCCGCTATTTTGCTGCGGTCGAGGCCGTGCGTCGCACCGGTGTGGGCGACGAGCAGGTTGACCGTCTCAAGCTCATCATGAAAAAGGCCGGCATCGACAAGAACTACTCGCCGGCGCGCTCTGCTGCTCTTACCAGGGAGCAGCTGACGGGTGGCCCCGTGGGTGCCATGGTCATGCCAGACGGTTCCGTCGTGACCGGTAAGACCTCGACGCGCCTGGGTGCCGCGAGCTCGCTGATTATGAACGCCCTCAAGCATGTCTCGGGCGTAGATCTTGAGCTTGAGGTTATCAGCGACGAGGCCATCGAGCCTATCAGCAAGCTCAAGACGCATTTCCTGGGTAGCAAAAACCCTCGTCTCCACACCGATGAGACGCTTATGGCGCTGTCGATTACCTCGGCCACGAGCGAGACTGCTGCCCGTGTCCTTTCGGGCCTGGAGCAGCTGCGTGGCTGCGACGCCTTCTTTAGCGTCATCATTTCGCCGACGGACGAGACGGTTCTGCGCAAGCTGGGAATCAACGTGTGCTGTGAGCCTAAGTTTGAGCGCCGAGGCTTCTTCCATCGCTAAGTTTGAAGCGCAGCGGTAACTGCATGGCATTTTGGCCGTATCGGGCAAGCGCCCGGTGCGGCTTTTTGCTCAATAAAGCGCCTATTTTGGCGAAAAATAGCCGTTTACCTGCCCAGTAATAATATGGGCGGTATACAATAACCGTAACTGTTTCATCCTTAACGGGATGCCGCATGATGGATATTGCCGACCATCGTGAGGTGTGTCGGTCGTGCACGGCGTGCTGGATGCTCGTGCTCGGTTAGAGGAGGCTGCCATGGCGGGCAAGGGTCGTGCGAGTGTCAACGATATGAAGCGTGTCGAAGTGCTGGTGCTGATGGAGATCGCTCAGCAATCCGAAGGGGATGATGGGCTCTATGGTCTCTCGCGTAAAACGCTTGCCGAGCGCGTGGGGGTTTCGCCATATCGTGCCCGCGCGGCAATTGACCGTCTTGACTCCGAGGGCCTGATTGAAGTCGTGTCGCGTTACAACGAGGACGGTGGCCAGCTGGCAAATGGCATTTGCCTTACCGAGCGCGGCGAATGGTATCTGAAGGGTATCCGCGCCGGGATGCTCGTCCAGGATATGCTCGAGGATGAGCTCGCTGAACGCTAACGATTCATACAATTTGAAGCGGTTACGCCGCTCGGGTCCCGAGCGGCGTTTTGTTTCGAGATGGAGAAATGCAGGCGCTTTGGTGAAAAATAGCAACCTGTTTTTTCGCTCGAGTATTACAATGAAGACCCGTAAGATGTGAATGAAAAACTTCTACGGGAAGCGCAGGTAACTCAATATGACTAAGCACGTGTTTGTGACCGGCGGCGTAGTGTCGTCCTTGGGTAAGGGCATTACCGCGGCATCGCTGGGCCGTCTGCTCAAGTCGCGTGGCTACAAGGTGACGATGCAGAAGGCCGACCCGTATCTGAACGTCGACCCCGGCACCATGAGCCCGTTCCAGCATGGTGAGGTCTTTGTGACCGAGGATGGCTATGAGTCCGATCTGGACCTGGGGCACTACGAGCGCTTTATCGATGAGAACCTGACGCGCGATTCCAACTTTACGACCGGCGCCATTTATAAGAGCCTGATTGCCCGCGAGCGTCGCGGTGACTTTTTGGGCGGTACCGTCCAGGTGATCCCGCACGTCACGAACGCCATTAAGGACAAGTTCCGCCGTATTGAGGAGCAGACCGGCTCCGACGTCGTCATTACCGAGCTGGGCGGCACGATCGGCGACATCGAGTCGCAACCGTTCGTCGAGGCTATCCGTCAGTACCGCAAGGAGGCGGGCCCCGAGAACGTTTGCTACATCCACGTGTCCCTCGTTCCCTATATCGCCGCCGCACACGAGGTCAAGACCAAGCCTACGCAACACTCCGTTAAGGAGCTGCGCAGCTTTGGTATCCAGCCCGACATTATCGTGCTGCGCTCCGATCACCATATCGACGACGCCATCCGCGGCAAGATCGCGAGCTTCTGCGACGTCGACACCGACTGCGTCTTTACCAACGAGGACTGCGCGAGTATCTACGATGTCCCGCAGTTGCTTGCCGAGCAGGACTTTGACCTGCGCATTTGCGAGCGTCTGGGTCTTGATCCGCATGAGCGCGACATGAGCGAATGGAACGAGTTCCTGCGCAAGCAAAATCATGCCAACCATCACGCCGATAAGGTCAAGATCGCCGTCGTGGGCAAGTATACGCAGCTTCCCGATGCCTATCTGTCGGTTATCGAGGCCCTGCACCATGCGGGCGTGTTCTATGATCGCCACGTTGACGTGCAGCTGGTCGACGGCGAGAGCCTCGAGGCCGAAAACGTCAATGAGGTGCTGGGCGACGCGTCGGGCATCCTGGTTCCCGGTGGCTTTGGCAAGCGCGCCCTGGAGGGCAAGATTCTCGCCGCCGAGTTTGCTCGCGAGCATAAGATTCCGTATCTGGGCATTTGCCTGGGCATGCAGGTTGCCGTGTGCGAGTTCGCGCGCAACGTCGTCGGTCTTGCCGGTGCCAGCTCCTCCGAGTTCGATCCGGACGGTCCGTTTAGCGTCATCGACCTGATGAGCTCGCAGGAGGACGTGACCGAGAAGGGCGGCACCATGCGCCTGGGCGCCTATCCGTGCAAGCTCGCCGCTGATTCCCTCGCTCGCGAGGCCTATGGCGAGGAGCTTGTCTACGAGCGTCACCGTCATCGCTTTGAGTTCAACAACGCCTTCCGCGACCAGCTCGAGGATGCCGGCCTGGTTATCTCGGGTCTTTCGCCCGACGAGCGCCTGGTCGAGATGGTCGAGCTGCCGCGCGACGTGCATCCGTGGTATGTGGCAACCCAGGCTCACCCCGAGTTCAAGAGCCGTCCGACCAACCCGCAGCCGCTGTTCCGTGAGTTC
>CAKUCJ010000060.1 GCA_934643435.1 uncultured Collinsella sp. | reverse complement strand
AGGACGCCGAGCTCCTGGGCGCAGTGCTGCCCTACGCCGCCGGCATGCTGGTCCTCATGAGCGCCATCGCCATGCTTGGCCAGGGCCTGCCATTGTAGCCACGACTAGGCCGCTTGCCTGCGATTTTTGACCGTTGGGCGGGATGCTCTGCGGTTGCCGCAAAAACGTTTTTGCACTTCGGGTACAACGGACTCTACGTGAGTAAAGCGCGCGCCCGCGTGACGCGCTTTTAAAGGAGGCCCCATGCCTGGTGTTACCCCTGCAGAAGTACTGTCCAACTTTGGTCTTACGTTGGTCGAAGATCCCGCCGAGAACCAGCCTCGCCTGCTGGTTGACCTGCCGGCGGCCGAGCTCGTCGAGTATGCCATCCGCCGCGAAGAGGGCTGCATGGCCTCCAACGGCGCGCTCGTGATCGAGACGGGGGAGCGCACCGGTCGTTCGCCCAACGACCGCTTTATCGTCGACACGCCCGACGTGCGCGACAAGATCGCCTGGGGCGCCGTCAATCGCCCTCTGTCCGTCGAGAGCTACGAGACAATCAAGGCCGGCATCGTCAACTACCTCAACGAGCGCGACGTGTTCGTCACCCGCGGCATGGCCGGCGCCGACCGTAACCACACGCGCCGCCTGCTCGTCGCCTGCGAGCGTGCCAGCCAGGCACTCTTTATTAAGCAGATGCTCGCGCGCCCGCTTGCCCGCGAAATCGCGCGCACCGGCGAGCCGGACTTCTGCGTGCTCGCGGCCCCCGGCTTCCAGTGCGACCCTGCGATCAAGGGCCTCAACTCCAGCGCTGCGGTGGTCATCAACTTCCAGGAACGGGTGATTCTGGTCGCGGGCACCGGCTACTCCGGCGAGATCAAAAAGTCCATCTTCAGCGTCATGAACTACCTGCTGCCCGTCGAGGACGACGTGCTGCCCATGCACTGCTCGGCCAGCATGGACCCCGTCACGCACGAGACCGCCGTGTTCTTTGGCCTGTCCGGCACCGGTAAAACCACGCTTTCGGCCAACCCCACGCGCCTGCTGATCGGCGACGACGAGCACGGCTGGTCCGACATGGGCATCTTCAACATCGAGGGCGGCTGCTACGCCAAGTGCGAGGGCCTGGACGCCTTCCACGAGCCCGAGATCTTCAACGCCGTCCGCTTTGGCGCCATCTGCGAAAACGTGGTGCTCGATGAGAACCGTAAGCCCAACTACGACGACGTCTCGATCACGCACAACACGCGCGTGGCCTACCCCGTGGAGCACATTCCCAACGCATGGACCAAGGGCATGGGCACCACCCCGAGCGTCGTGCTGTTCCTGACCTGCGACGCCTTTGGCGTGCTGCCGCCTATCTCGCGCCTGACGGCCGACGCCGCCATGTACCACTTTGTGACGGGCTTTACGGCCAAGATCCCCGGCACCGAGGTCGGCGTCACCGAACCCACGCCCACGTTCTCCTCGCTGTTCGGCGAGCCGTTTATGCCGCTCGACCCCATGGTCTACGCCAAGATGCTCGGCGAGCGCATTGCCGACGGGCGTACGCGCGTGTACCTGGTCAACACCGGCTGGATCGGCGGCGGCTACGGCGTGGGTCATCGCATTGAGCTTGCCTACACGCGCTCGCTGGTCGCGCGCGCCCTTGACGGCACCATCGAGGACAGCGAGTTCGTGCACGACGACATCTTTAACGTCGACATTCCCACCACGTGCCACGGCGTGCCCGACGGCATTCTGGTGCCGCGTCAGTACTGGCAGAGCACCGCGCGCTACGACGAGGCCGCGCACAACCTGGCCGTGATGTTCGAGGAGAACTTCGAGAAGAAGTATTCGCACCTGCCCGAGTCCGTAAAGGCCGCCGGCCCGCACGCCCAGGTGCCCGCCGAGGCCCGTCACCGCGGCCGCGGCCTGCTGGGACTTCGCCTGTAAACCACCACAAAGGGGACAGGCACCTTTGTGGTGGTTTTGCCCGTGTAGATAATTCGAGCTACAATACGCCTGACATATCGTCCCCTTCTCCGGATGGGGGCAGCGTAAGCGCTCTTGTGGCGGCACCGTAGGACTTTGAAGGTGGCCGTCGTAAGGGCGCTTTTTGTTTAGGCGTCCATACCAAGGCGCATACTATGAAGGGAGAGCATATGAAGAGTTTTGTTGCCGAGGATTCGTTTTGGGAGCTGTTCCCGCAGGCAGCTATCGGCGTTGTGGTCGTAAAGGGCATGAAGCCTGCGGCGCAGATTCCCCAAGAGGACGTGGATGCGATCGCCGCGTTGCTCGACCGCGCCAACATCGATGCGGAGCGTCACCTGACGAGCGACACCATCAGCGAGAACGCGCCGGTCAAGGCATGGCGCGAGGCATATCGTCAATTCAAGACCAAGAAGGGCGCGCGGTGCTCGGTCGAGAATCTGCTCAAGCGCGTGCTCAAAGGCAAGCCGGTTGGCCACATCACGCCGGCGGTGGATATCTACAATACGGTTTCGCTGACCTATGCGCTGCCCGTCGGCGGTGAGGATCTGCATGCTATTGAGGGCAATCTGCGCCTGACGGTGACCGACGGCGCCGACGCGTTCCTGCCGCTCGGCGAGGATGCGGACGACCCGACGCTTCCCGGTGAGCTTGCCTACATCGACGATGCGGGCGCTGTGTGCCGTTGCTGGAACTGGCGCGATGGCGTTCGCACGGCGCTGTCCGACGATTCGGCGGACGCCTTCTTGGCGATCGAGTGCGTGGAGCCCGAGCGGATGGGGGATTGCCAGGCTGCGATCGATCGCCTTGCTGAGTTGCTTGAGCGTTATCTGGGTGCCGCGGTTGTCACCAATACGCTTGTGACGCGCGATAATCCCTGCGTGGAGCTGTAGCGACGCCTGCGGATCCTATTCGACGGTCAAAACCACCACAAAGGTGCCTGCCCCCTTTGTGGTGGTTTTTATGTTGATGGGTTAACAAATGGGATATCTGGGTACGGGTGTTCTTTGTTGCGGCTAAGATGTTTACCCGTTAGCATCATGCAAGCGAAAGGCGGTCGTCTCTCATGCAGCAGAACGACGAGACACGTTTTGAGGACTTTGTCGGACTGATCAGCGGCCTCTATAAGGAGATTCAGCGCATCAAGACATCCGAGGGCGCAAAGCTGGGCCTCAAGGGCTCCGACGTCATGTGCCTGTACTATCTTGAGCGCAGCAAGGACGGCCTGACCGGTGCCGACCTCGCCCGCATGGCCGGCGTGACCCGTGCAGCTGTTTCTCGCACGCTGGCTCACCTGGAGGAGGGCGGCTATGTCGAGGTCGACGACTCGGGCGATGCTGCCGTCAAGTACCGCGCCCCGGTGCGCCTGACCACGCTGGGCGGCGAGAGCATGAGCGAGGCCGATCGCATCATCCGCGAAGTGCTCGATACCACCGGCAAAGCCATGGGCGTGGAGCAGCGTGAGCAGATGTATGCGTCGCTGCGCACGATTCTCAATACCCTGCGCGAGATCTAGAACCGCACCGGCGTTAGTTTTCAACCAACAACTGCAGAGTTCCGTTTGAGCACGCGTGACGTGTCGGGATCTTGCTGTCAAAATTTCCGCGCCGAGCGGCCCGAGGCTGGTCCGCGCAAGAAAGGATTCACTATGTCCGTCCGCATTATTACCGATTCCGCGAGCGATATGTCGCCGGCGGAGCATCCTGCTTTGCATGTCCTGCCGCTGTCCGTCAGCTTTGGCACCGACGTGTATATGGATGGCGTCGACATCGATCACCAGCGCTTTTACGAGATACTCGTGGAGCGCGACGAGCTGCCCAAGACCGGTCAGGTCAATCCGTACGCCTTTTCGCAGGCGATTGCCGAGGCGCGCGAGGCCGGCGATGAGGCGGTGATTATTACCGTGGGCGCCAAGCTTTCGGGCACCAACCAGAGTGCGCGCACGGCCCTTGCCGAGATGCCGGGTGGCGACGTGTTCGTTGTGGACAGCAACAACGTGACGCTGGGCGAGCGTGTGCTGGTCGAGTATGCGCTGCGCCTGGTGGACGAGGGCCGCAGCGCCGCACAGATCGCGGCTGCCGTCGAGGCTGTGCGCGACCGCGTTGTGGTCATTGGCCTGCTCGAGACGCTGGAGTACCTGGTGCGCGGCGGCCGCCTGTCTGCCGCGGCGGGCGCTGTGGGTACGCTCCTCAACGTGAAGCCGGTTGTTGCCGCCGAGGATGGCCTGATTGTGCAGCTGGGCAAGGCGCGCGGTTCCAAGAACGGCCGCAACCTGCTGAACCAGAAGGTCGAGAAGGCGGGCGGCGTCGATTTTTCCATGCCGCTGGCGCTCGGCTACACGGGTCTTTCGGATGCCGTGCTCAAGAAATATATCGAGGACAGCGCGGCGCTGTGGGCCGGTCACACCGAGGGCGAGCTGCCCGTCCACACCATCGGCGCTACCATCGGCACCCACGTGGGCCCCGGCGCCGTAGCCGTAGCCTTCTTCCAGCCCACCAATTAGTTCGCCTGGTAAAAACCACCACAAAGGGGACAGGCACCTTTGTGGTGGTTTATGCTTTTCCGCGAGGAAAGGAGCGCGAAATGGCGTCTGAGGGCTTTTTTGAGCAGGTATACGAGGTAGTCGAGCAGATTCCCGAAGGGATGGTCGCCACCTACGGCCAGGTGGCGCTGCTCGCAGGTCGTCCGCGCAGCGCGCGCTACGTGGGCTATGCGCTGCACAGCAATCCGCGCCCCGGCCAGATTCCCTGCCATCGTGTGGTGTTTGCCGATGGCCGCATTTGCGAGGGCTTTGCGTTTGGCGGCCCCGATGCTCAACGTGAGCTTTTGCTAGGGGAGGGCGTGACGTTTAGGGACGACATGCACGTCGACTTGGCCGGCTGTCGCTGGCCAGCAGGGCTCTAGCGGCTCCGCCGTGGCCAAAACCACCACAAAGGTGCCTGTCCCCTTTGTGGTGGTTTCCGTTGCAGGTTTACCGGGGCTAACTTATGGAGAGGGTGTGACGGCGTATTTTGCCGTTAGAAAGTAAACCACGGCGAACTATATTGTTTTCAGCAACGGAGCAGGTAATAGGCGATGAAAAAACCTGCCCTGTTGAGTTTGATTCGCATTCCTCCCCTCTGTGCGATTCAACGGTGTACTTCGGGAACAGGCCCGCTGGCAAATAACTGCCAGCGGGCCTGCTCCTGTTTCGGTGGGGGGACGGTCACCCCACCCACCGTCTATGTTGTGCGAAAGCGCTTTGCCTAGTACACCATGCCCATGGCGTCCTGAACCTCGGCCAGGGTCTGCTCGGCGATCTCGTTGGCGCGACGATTGCCCTCGTGCAACACGTCCTTCACGTAGTCCAGGTCGTTCTCGTAGCGCTGGCGACACTCGCGGATCGGGGCGAAGTACTCATTGACGGCCTCGGTCACGAACTTCTTGAGCTGGCCGGAGCCGCCCATGCCAATCTCCTCGGCAATCTCGACCTCGGAACGGCCGGTGCAGATGGCAGCCGTCGAAAGCAGGCCGGACACGCCGGGTCGGTTCTCGGGATCAAACGTGATCATGCGCTCGGAGTCGGTCTGGCTCTTCTTGATGCGCTTGGCCGTCTCCTCGGCGGTCATCGAAATGTTGATGGCGTTGCCGTAGCTCTTGCTCATCTTGCGACCGTCCAGGCCGGGCAGCAGCGGGGTCTCGGACAGCAGTGCGTCGACCTCGGGGAACACCTTGCCGTAGCGGTTGTTAAAGCGGCGGGCGATGGTGCGGGTGAGCTCGATGTGCGGCAGCTGGTCGCGACCGACGGGCACGACGTTACCCTTGCAGAACAGGATATCGCAGGCCTGATGCACCGGGTAGGTGAGCAGAAGGCCGGTGAGCTCGTGGCCCGAGGCCTCCATCTCGGCCTTGACCGTGGGGTTGCGCGCCAGCTCGGCCTCGGACACCAGCGACAGGAACGGCAGCATGAGCTGGTTGGCGGCGGGCACGGCGGAGTGCGCGTAGATCATGGTCTTGTCGGGGTCGATGCCGCAGGCGAGGTAGTCCATGACCATGTTGTACACATTGTCCTGGATGTGCTCGGTGGTATCGCGGTCGGTGATGACCTGGTAGTCGGCGATGAGCACGTTGGTCTTGGCGCCCATGTTCTGCAGCTCCACGCGGCCCTTGAGGGTGCCGAAGTAGTGGCCCAGGTGCAGGCGGCCGGTCGGGCGGTCGCCGGTGAGCATGGTGAACTTCTCGGGCGTCTTGGCCAGGCCCTCGCGAATGGCGTTGCTCTTCTGCAGCGCGACTTCGTAGCTGTTCTCGTTTGGCATGATTGCTCCTAACGTATGCGAATTGGTCAAGATGATAGCGCGTTTATTGAAAGGGTTGAGGCGTAAGTGGGCGAGGGGCTGGTAAGCCGAGAGTGATGCGACGGGAGTGGCGCGATGACGCGCGGCCGGCGGCAACGCGCCACATCCTCGGCAATATACCCTAGCGCCTGTGGTGGCGCTCCTCCTTGCGTTCCTCGGCCGCCTGCTCCTCCTGCTTAAAGGCGGGGTCGTCGGGGGTCACCAGCTCGTCTTCGTGCGTGCGCTTGTTGTAGTGGTGGCGCAGGACAGGCTCAAACAGGTGCAGGTGCTTTGCGAAGGCTGCCGAGCCAATGGCGAGCACGGTAAAAATGAGTACGCGCGTGGGGACCTCGACCTGATTGATCGCGGCAGCGCCGGCCGAAAGCATGATGCACCAGGCGTAGATGAGCAGCACGGCCTGCTTTTGGTTGTAGCCCTCTTGGATCAGGCGGTGATGGATGTGGCCCTTGTCGGCCTGGCCGATGCTAATGTGGGCGCGTTTGCGGCGCACGATGGCGCTGAACGTGTCGATGATGGGCACGCCGGCGACGATGAGCGGGATGATGAGCGAGGTGAGCGCGGCGGTGCGGCTCACGTTGAGCAGCGAGATGGAGCCCAGCGCAAAGCCCAGCAGCAGCGATCCCGAGTCGCCCAAGAAGATGCTCGCGGGGTTGAAGTTGTAGCGCAGAAAGGCCAGGCACGAGCCAAAGAGCGCGATGGAGAGCGCGGCGGCGTCGATACGGCCCGAGAGTACGGCGACCGAGAACATGGTGAACGACGCGATGCCGCAAATGCCCGTGGCCAGGCCGTCGAGGCCGTCGATGAGGTTGATGATGTTGGTGAACGCCACCAGATAGACCACGGTGATGGGGTAGGCGAGCCAGCCGAGCATGATCTCGCCGGGGGCAAACGGGTTGACGATGACGCCGATCTTTAAGCCGCCGATGCAGGCGATGAGCGCGGCGAGTACTTGGCCGGCCAGCTTTTGCTTGGGCTTGAGCTGGAAGACATCATCGATCGCGCCGGTCGCATAGATTACGGTAAAGGAGAGCGCCAGCATGGGATAGCTGATGTGCAGGCGCGGGTGCGGCACCAAAACGGGCGGCCAGCCCAGGTACCAGGTGCCCA
>CAKUCJ010000059.1 GCA_934643435.1 uncultured Collinsella sp. | reverse complement strand
CGCTGCGGCGATGACGGAGCCGCGCATGTTGCCCAGACCGCCCAGAACCACGAACACCAGGATGAGAATCGACGTATTGAAGTCGAACTTGGTGGCGGAGAGCTGCGAGAAGTTACCGCCGAAGAGGGCTCCGGCAGCACCAGCGAGAGCAGCGGAAACGACAAAGGCAATCATACGGTACTGGGTGACAGAGATGCCCACGGACTCGGCAGCAATCTTGTTGTCGCGCACGGCCATAATGGCACGACCGGTACGGCTGCGGACCAGGTTGAGCACGATCACGAGCGCAACCATGACCAGGATGGCGCCGGCGAGGAAGGTCGAGTAGGTCGACACGCCCGAAGCGCCCTGTGCACCCTTGATGATAGCGGTGCCGTCCTCCAACAGATGCAGGTCGTCGACCGTCGAATTGCCCGTGATGTTAAAGATCACGTGCAGGCCGCGGGAGTCGACGCCCACGATAAGGCAGGTGACGATCTCTTTGATGATCTCGCCAAAGGCCAAGGTCACGATGGCCAGGTAGTCGCCGCTCAGGCGAAGGACCGGGATACCGATCAAGAAGCCCATGATGGCAGCGGCGATGGCGCCGACCACGATGCTGATGATAAGACGCACCGGATCGGAGGGAACGGCGCTCTCGAGGGCGACGGCGGTAACGATGCCCGTGTAGGCGCCGACGCTCATAAAGCCCGCATGGCCCAGCGACAGGTCGCCCGCGATGCCGACGACAAGGTTGAGCGAAATGGCCATGACGATGTAGGCCGTGATGGGAACCAGCTGACCGGCGATCATGCGCGGGATCATGTGGTTGGACTGCATAAAGAACACGATGGCGAAGGCCACGATGCACATGGCGTACGTGACAAAGTCGTGACGCGTCTGCTTGTCTTTAAGGAACTTCATAACGCTCACCTACACCTTCTCGGGGACGTACTTGCCCAAGAGGCCGGCAGGCTTGACGAGCAGGACGATGATCAGAACACCAAAGACGATGGAGTTGGCAAGGCTCGTGGAAATGTAGGCCTGTGCCATCGCCTCGATGATGCCGATGAGAATACCGCCGACAAAGGCGCCGGGGATGGAGCCGATGCCACCGAAGACGGCAGCGTCGAAGGCCTTGATGCCAGGCATGGCGCCCGTCGTGGGCTGCAGGACCGGCGAGTAGGAACACAGCAGCACGCCGGCGATGGCGGCAAGAGCAGAGCCGATGGCAAACGTCATCGAAATGGTGCGGTTGACGTTGATGCCCATGAGCTGAGCGGCGGCCTTGTCCTCGGACACGGCGCGCATGGCCTTGCCCATCTTGGTCTTACCTGTAAAGAACATCAGACCGGCCATGATAACCAGGCAGGCGACGATGGTGACGAGCGAGACGGCGCTCACGTTGTACTTGGCCAAGAACTCCGGCACCGGGAAGGTGACGAGCGAAGTAAAGTTCTTGGGCGTGGCGCCCCACAGGAGCTGGGCGGCATTCTGCAGGAAGTAGGACACGCCGATGGCCGTGATCAGAACGGCCAGCGGGCCCGCCTGACGCAGCGGCTTGTAGGCGAGGCCCTCGATGAGAACACCCAGAACCGTGCAGACCGCGCAAGAGAGAATTACAGATGCCCAGCCCGGGAGGCCGAGATACGACGTGGCGCAGAACGAGACATAGGCACCGACCATGATGACGTCGCCGTGAGCGAAGTTCAGCATCTTGGCGATACCGTAGACCATGGTGTAGCCCAACGCGATGATGGCGTAGACGCTGCCCATGGACAGGCCGTTGACCAGGTATTGGATAAAGACCGTCATGTTCCACATCCCCCTTTCGAATAGGTTTCCAGTTGATGTACGAAACAGGGACGTTACATCGTCCCCAGATACCAAGCAAGCAGGGAAGGCCAAAACCTCCCCTGCTTGGGATCAAAACCGCTCTATGTAAGGCGGCCTATTAGGCCTGTACGTACTTGCCGTCGGTGATGACGTACGCAGTCGGGTCCTTCTGGACCTGGCCCTTGTCGTTCCAGGAAAGCTTGCCGGTCAGACCGTCAACGGTAATCTTGAGCATGGCCTCGGGCAGCTTCTCGGCGACCTCGGTGGGGTCGGCGTCGACGCCCAGGCCGGCCTCCTTGAGAGCCTCGACCACTGCGTGCACGCCATCGTAGGCGTCGGCGGCAAACTGGTCGGGGGTATCGCCGTACTTATCCTTGTAAGCGTTGACGAAGTCGGCGTTCTTCTCGTCGTCGGCGGAGAACGGGGTCATGAGCAGCAGGCCCTCGGCAAGGGAGGTGTCGAAGCCCTCCACGCCCAGGATGCCGTCCATGCCGTCGCAGCCCATCATCTTGACGTCGTAGCCCATGTCCTTGGCATTCTTGAGCAGAACAGACGCCGGCGTGTAGTAGATCGGCGCAAAGATCATGGTGGCACCGGCCTGCTTGGCCTTGGTCAGCTGGTTGGTAAAGCTCGTGGCGGAGTCGTCCTTAAAGGTCTCCTCGTCGACGATCTCGAGCTTGGACTCAGCGGCCTGAGCCTTAAAGGAATCCGCAATGCCCGAAGAATAGGCGTCGCCGGAGTTATAGAACAGCACGAACTTCTCGTCCGCATACTTCTGGGCCAGGAACTTGGCAGCATTGACACCCTGGTTGGGATCGGTGAAGCAAACCTGGAAGACGCAATCCTTGCCGTCGGTGACGTCCTCGGAGGACGCGGACGGGGTGATCATGAACGTCTTGGGGTCGTTACCGCACTCGGCGGCAACGGCAACCGACGCACCCGTGGTGGTCGGGCCGACGAGGGCCTGCATGCCCCAGTCGAGCAGAGTATTAAAGGCGTTGACGGCCTTCTCGCCGTCGGCCTGATCGTCCTCGGCCTTGCTGGCAAGCGGAAGCTCCTTGGTGGAGAAATCCTTGCAGCCAAGCTCAACGGCCTGAGTAACGGACTTGCCATAGGAGGCATTTGCACCGGTCAGCGGGCCGATGGTACCGATCTTAAACGAAGCGTCGCTCGAAGCGGAACCGCTATCGCCGCCGTTGGAGGAGCAGCCAGCTAGAATGGACATCGCCCCCAGACCTGCTGCGCTCGCGATAACGCTCCTGCGATTCATAACAGGGTTCAATGACTTACCGGTGAGGCTCGACATGCGGCTCTCCTCTCAAATCTCGTCGGGTTTCGGTTACCCGACAGGCCATCCTTCGCCGTGTTCGGCGTTCGCAAAATAGTAGACGCTTTAGTTAAGAAAAGTGGCGATTATTTCAACTTTTCTTTGGCCTCAGATTTTTATCCATATTTCTGCGTATTTTTACCGCTTTATGCAGGTCTGTCACTTTATTGTGTAAAAGTAATGTTTCCATTCTGTTACAAGCATCCTCGCCCTGAATAAAAGAGCCTCACCGGTTGCGTTTTATACGCTCTTAGGCGGCGATGTACTTGCCGTCCTGAATCACATAGGCCGTAGCGGGCTTCTCGACCTGGCCCTCGTCGTTCCACGTGAGCTCGCCGGTCAGGCCATCGATCTTAATCTTGCGCATGGCCTTGGCAAGGTCGGCGGCAATATCGGCGCCGTCGGCCGTCGTGTCAATGCCGGCCTTGTCGATAGCCTCGGCGATCGCGTGGACGCAGTCGTAGGCGTCGGCGGCAAACTGGTTAGGGGTCTCGTCGTACTCCTCCTTGTATGCCTTGACGAAGTCGGCGTTCTTCTCGTCGTCGGCGGAGAACGGGGTCATGAGCAGCACGCCCTCGGCAAGGGAGGTATCGAAGCCCTCCACAGAGAGCAGACCGTCCATGCCGTCGGTGCCCATGAGCGTCATGTCGTAGCCCATGTCCTTGGCGTTCTTGAGCAGGACGGACGCCGGCGTGTAATAGATCGGGGCAAAGATAAGCGTGGCGCCGGCCTCCTTGGCCTTGGTGAGCTGGTTGGTAAAGCTCGTGGAAGAGTCGTCCTTAAAGGTCTCGGTATCGACGATGTCGAGCTTGGATGCCTTGGCCTGCTCGGCAAAGGCGTCGGCAACGCCCGAGCTGTACGTATCGCCGGAGTTATAGAACAGGGCGATCTTGGCGTCCGCATACTTCTCGGCCAAGAACTTCGCGGCGCTGGCGCCCATGGTGGGATCGGTGAAGCAAACCTGAAAGACCGTGGTCTTATCCTTGGTGACGTCGAGCGACGAGGCAGAAGGCGTGACCATGAGCATGTCGTCGGCAATCTCGCCCGAGACGGCAACGGCGGCACCGGTGGTGACGGGGCCGACGAGCGCCTGCATGCCCCAGTCGCACAGGGTATTGAAGGCGTTGATGGCCTTCTCGCCGTCGGCGACGTCGTCCTCGGACTTAAGCGAGAGCTTGAGGTCCTTGGTCGAGAAATCCTTGGCGGCAAGCTTTGCACCCTTCTCGGCCGAAACGCCATAAGTTGCCGCGGCACCGGTCAGAGGGCCGATGACGCCGATCTTGAACGTCTTGCCGTCATCGGCGGAGCCGCCATCCGAGCCACCCGAGGAGCAACCGGCAAGTGCGACGGTGCTGCCGAGTGCCGCGGCACCGGTGAGGAAGTTCCTACGGCTGAGCGTACTATTGATATTGAACATGGTGTCCCCCTTTTCGCTGGCCGCGATGCGGCCGTCTTGCGGTACAGGGCAAACCTTATTGCCCAAACATTGACAGTTTGTTACGGGACTTCGTTTGTAGCGAGCGTGTTTCCAATGTTTCCGCAGCGTTTCGGGGGTAGCGTTTTGCGCAGTCGCCGATGCCTGCTAGGCACGCGCTCTCGGTTCACGCTAGAATGCACTCAACCTTAACTGGTCAATCATCCATACAGATGCACGAAGGAGCTATCTATGAGCGAACCCCTGCGCACCGTGAACGTCGGCCTGATCGGTCTGGGAACCGTCGGCGGCGGCGTGGCCCGTCTGATCAAGAGCCACCACGATGAGTACCTGGCCGCCTACGGCATCGACCTTAAGCTAACCCGCGCCTGCGCGCTTGCCTGGGAGCAGGCCGAAGCCGCCGGTATTGAGCGCGAGGCCTTTACAAGCGACTGGCATGACGTCGTCACCGACCCCGCCGTCGACATCGTCGTCGAGCTGATCGGCGGCGAGCACCCCGCGACCGAAATCTTCACCACAGCCTTTGAGAACGGCAAGCACGTCGTCTCCGCCAACAAGGCACTGCTCGGCCGCCATGTCGAGACGCTTGCCGAGAAGGCGCGTGAGTGCGGCGTGCAGATCAAGTGCGAGGCCAGCTGCGGCGGCGGTATCCCCATCGTCAGCACGCTCGAGCACGACCTGGTGGGCAACAAGATCCTGACCATCGCCGGCATCCTCAACGGCACCACCAACTACATCCTGTCGCGCATGGACGCCGAGGGCGCCGATTACGCTGACGTGCTCGCCGACGCCCAGGCCAAGGGCTACGCCGAGGCTGATCCGTCCGCCGACGTCGACGGCTTCGACGCCGCCAGCAAAACGGCCATCCTCGCCTCCATCGGCTTTGGCACCCGCGTTACCACCGACGATGTCTACCAGCAGGGTATCCGTACCATCGGCGCCGAGGACATCGCCCAGGCCCGCGAGCTCGGCTACACCATTAAGCTGCTCGGCATCGCCCGCAACACCGACGCCGGCGTCGACGTCCGCGTGCATCCCACGCTCATCCCCGCCGACCACATGCTCGCCAAGGTCAACGGCGCCATGAACGCTGTCTACGTGGTAGGCGACGCCGTGGGCGAGACCATGTTCTACGGCGCGGGCGCAGGCTCCTTCCCCACCGCGAGCGCCGTCGTGGGCGATATCCTGTCGCTCTCCGAGCAGATCAGCCGCGGCGTGGCTCCGCTGCCCGAGATTGAGCCCTACGGCCACAACCTCGCCTTTAAGCCCATGGACGAGCTCCAGACCAAGTACTACGTGCGTCTGAAGGTTGCCGACCGCGTGGGAGCCCTGTCCGAGACGGTCGACATCTTTGCCAAGCACAACATCTCGATCTCGCTCATCAACCAGGTCGAGGACGGCAAGTCGGGCGTCAGCGATGCCTGCTCGGTCATCTTCCTGACGCACCGCGCGCTCGAGAAGGACGTCCAGGCTGCCGCCGCCGAGCTTGCCAGCGTCGACTGCGTGGCCGAGGTCGCCAACGTCCTGCGTATCGAGGATGTCGAGGCCTGGTCCGAAGGCGTCATGGCGAACTAACCCAACGCTCGCCCAGCAATACGCGCTTTGAGGGCTCCCGTCCGACGTGGGACGGGAGCCCTTTTGTCTCCTGCCCTAAGCACAACGGCAGAGCATATTTGCGCGAGCCGCTCATCGGTAACGCGGGCTACCGTTCACCGATATGCAAACGCGACCGATTCCGGCTACCGCTACGCTGTGCTGCGAATGTCCGCCCGCGATGAGAGGAAGTACCATGTTGCTCGAGGGCAAGAAAGCAATCATCACCGGAGGCACGCGCGGTATCGGCTATGCCATCGCCTGCCGTTTTATTGAGGAAGGCGCTGCCGTCACCGTTTTTGGCTCGCGCCAGGAGACTGCCGACGCGGCCGTTAAGAAGCTGGCAGCCGCCTATCCCGACGCCAAGGTCTGGGGCCGCTCCTGCGACCTCACCTCGCTCGAAGCCGTGACCGAGGCCTTTACCCAGGCTGCCGCCGACATGGGCGGCTTGGACACGGTCGTCAACAATGCCGGCATCTCCCAGCGCTCGCCGCTCCTTAACTATACGGCCGAGGAGTTCGCAAAGGTCATGGACCTCAACGTCGTCGCCGTCTTTAACGGTCACCAAGCTGCCGCCAAGATCATGACCGAGGCCGGCCACGGCGGCACCATCACTACCACAAGCTCGATGGTCGCCAAGTACGGCCAGCCCTCCGGCGTCGGTTACCCCACGTCCAAGTTTGCCGTCAACGGCATGGTCCAGTCGCTCTCGCGCGAGCTCGCCCCCATGGGCATCCGCGTCAACGCCGTTGCCCCAGGCGTAACCAAGACCGATATGGTCGCCAACCTGCCCGAAGAGGTCATCAAGCCCATCATCGCCACTATTCCGCTGGGACGCATGGGCGAGCCCGAGGACGTTGCCAACGCCTTCGTTTTCCTGGCGAGCGACATGTCCTCCTATGTCACGGGCGCCATCCTCCCCGTCGACGGAGCAGCCCGCTCCTAAAGGTCGAAAGTTTCGGCTTCGAACCTCAACAGAGCTCAACGCAAAAGGCGCGTTGTCTGCATCAACCGCAGGCAGCGCGCCTTCTTCTGTTTGAAGTGGAAGCCGTGTCCCAGAATTCCGGCTCAGAATGGGATGCGTTTTCCCTAACGAGCCTCTCGCGGAAACTGCATCCCGCTCTGAGCGTCCATTCTGGGATGTGGCTTCCCGATGGGGGCCGATGCGGAAACTGCGTCCCGTTTCGGGTCTTTAAAGTGGGACGCGCCTTCCCCTGGGGAAGCATCTCGTTATTTGCCGTCGTCGTCCTCGGCTTCTTCTCTTGCGTAGAGCTCCAGCATGCGGCGGCGGTATTCGTGCACGGCGAGCTTGGCGCGCTCCAGGCGGCGGCGCTCGCGCGGGGTGAGCTTGGACGGGTCGATCTCGTCGCCATAGGTCTTCTCGG
>CAKUCJ010000058.1 GCA_934643435.1 uncultured Collinsella sp. | reverse complement strand
CAAAAAGCCGATCATGGTGAGGACGAGGCCACCGACCAAGAACTGCCAGCCGGCAAGCAACACGCCGTCATGCTCGCGCGAGAAGATGCCGATCAAGCAGGTCGAAAGGGCGCCCGCGACGGTGGAGGCCAGGATAAAGCCCTCGCCGTCGAGCCTAAAGCCAAAGGTGCCGTCCGCACCCGAAAGGTTAACGAGTGCGACGCCGGCGAAGCCCAGCACGCAGCCGAGCACCTTGGCCGCATCGAGCTTTTCGGTGCGAAATGCCGGGGCGGCAAAGAGGATGGCTAGGAAGTTGGCGCTGGCCTCGATGATGGAGCTCGACATGGCGCTGGCGCGCGAGAGGCCCAGATAGAAAAAGAAGTACTGGCCGATGGTCTGGAAGAGCGACAGCGTGAGGATAGGTTTGATGTCGCGCGCCTGCGGAACGAGCGGACGGCGTTGGGCCGCGCTCATACCAACAATGACCAGCGTGCCGGCAAGGGTGAAGCGCAGGCCCGCGAAGAGCAGCTGCGAGGCGCTATCGTGTGCCGGGATGCCAAAGAGCGCGTAGCCGATCTTGATGCAGGGGAAAGCCGATCCCCAGAGCGCGCAGCAAACGAGGCAGCCCAAGATGAGCCCGGGCAGGGTGGCGAGATACGGCTTGCGGCTTTCCATAATGTCCTCCCGTTGCGTTTAAAGCAAAAAAGAACCCGCCACCGGGAGTGCCGGTGGCGGGTGTTGTTACCCGAGGGGATTGTACCCGATGGGAAAGGTTTAGGCGAAGTAGGCTACGCCGCTCTCAAAGATCGGCATGAACTTATCGCCGGGGACATGCTCGGGCACGTTGCGGTACAGGTTGTCGCCGCGACGCTCGGCGTGGCCCATCTTGCCCAGGACACGGCCGTCGGGGCTCGTGATGCCCTCGATGGCGAGTGCGGAGCCGTTGGGGTTGACGGAGAGGTCCATGCTGGGCTTGCCGTTCTCGCCCACGTACTGCGTGGCGACCTGGCCGTTAGCGATGAGCTGGGCGAGCACCTCGTCGTTGGCGACAAAGCGGCCCTCGCCGTGGCTGATGGCGACGGTGTAGGGGTCGTCGAGGCTGCACTGCGACAGCCACGGGGACAGGTTGGACGAGATGCGGGTGCGCACCAGACGGCTCTGGTGGCGGCCGATGGTGTTGAACGTCAGCGTGGGCGCATCGGGCGTGGCGTCGACGATGTCACCGTAGGGCACCAGGCCGAGCTTGATCAGGGCCTGGAAGCCGTTGCAGATGCCCAGCATCAGGCCATCGCGGGCCTTGAGCAAGTCGCGGACGGCCTCGGTGACCTCGGGAGCGCGGAAGAACGCCGTGATGAACTTGGCGGAGCCGTCGGGCTCGTCGCCGCCCGAGAAGCCGCCGGGGATCATGACGATCTGGCTCTCGCGGATGCGGCGGGCAAGCTCATGGGTGCTCTCGGCGACGGCCTCGGGCGTGAGGTTGTTAATCACGAAGGTGTCGACCTCGGCACCGGCGGCGCGGAAGGCGCGGGCGCTGTCGTACTCGCAGTTGTTGCCGGGGAACACGGGGATGACCACGCGCGGGCGGGCGATCTTGGCGCCACCGTACACATGGATATCCTTGGCGCGGTAGTCGATGGTCTCGACCTCGGCGGTCTCGCCGGCGCTGCGGTAGGCAAAGACGCCCTCGATGCCGCTCTCCCAGGCCTCCTGGAGCTCGGAGAGCTCGATGACTTCGGAGCCGGTGTCGATGACATAGCCCTCGACGGTGGTGCCGAGGGGCTCGACGACAACGCCGTCGGCGACCTCGGGCAGCTCGGCGTCCTCGGCGAGCTCGACGATAAAGCTGCCGTAGAGCGGGGTGAAGAGGCTCTCCACGTCCACATCCTCGGCAAGCTCGATACCGATCTGGTTACCGACGCACATCTTAAAGAGGCTCTCGGCGCCGCAGCCGTAGCCGGGCGTGGAGACGGCCAGGGCGTCACCGGTAGCGGTGAGCGCCTCGACGGCGTCGAACGCTGCGAGCAGCTGCTGGGCATCGGGGCGGTAGTCCTCGCCGTAGGTGGCGGGGGCGATGCGGACGACGCGGTGCGTGAGGCCCTTGAACTCGGGGGAGACGGCGCGAGCAGCCTTGCCCACGGCGACAGCGAAGCTGATCAGGGTCGGCGGAACGTTGAGCTCACCGGCCTCGTCCTCAAACGAGCCGCTCATGGAATCCTTGCCGCCGATGGCGCCGGCGCCCAGGTCGACCTGGGCCATGAGGGCGCCGAGTACTGCTGCCATGGGCTTGCCCCAGCGCTCGGCCTCGGTGCGCAGGCGCTCGAAGTACTCCTGGAAGGAGAGGTAGGCGCGCTTGTGCTCAAAGCCGGCGGCCACGAGCTTGGCGATGGACTCGACCACGGACAGGTAGGCGCCCGCAAACTGGTCGGCTTCCATCAGGTAGGGGTTGAAGCCCCAAGCCATGGCGCTCGCCGTGGTGGTCTCGCCGTCCACGGGGAACTTGGCAACCATGGCTGAGCTCGGGGTGAGCTGCGTCTTGCCGCCAAAGGGCATGAGCACGGTCGCGGCGCCGATGGTGGAGTCGAAGCGCTCGGAAAGGCCCTTGTTGGAGGCGACGTTGAGGTCGGTGACAAGCGAGGTCATGCGCTCGGCAAGCGTGGTGCCGGCCCAGCTGGGCTGCCACACGCTGCGGGCGCACACATGGGCGACCTGGTGCTTGGGCGCACCGTTGGAGTTGAGGAACTCGCGGGACAGGTCGACGATGGCGACACCGTTCCAAGCCATGCGCATGCGCGGCTCGGCGGTAACTTCGGCGATAACGGTCGCCTCGAGGTTCTCCTCGGCGGCGTAGCCCATGAACTCCTCGACGTCACCATCGGCGACGGCGCAGGCCATACGCTCCTGGGACTCGGAGATGGCGAGCTCGGTGCCGTCCAGGCCGTCGTACTTCTTGGTCACGGTGTCCAGGTCGACATACAGACCGTCGGCAAGCTCGCCCACGGCGACCGAGACGCCGCCGGCGCCAAAGTCATTGCAGCGCTTGATCAGACGACAAGCGTCGCCGCGGCGGAACAGACGCTGCAGCTTGCGCTCGACCGGGGCGTTGCCCTTCTGAACCTCGGCGCCCGAGGTCTCGATAGACTCGGTGTTTTGGGTCTTGGAAGAGCCGGTGGCACCGCCGATGCCGTCACGGCCGGTACGGCCGCCCAGCAGGATGATCTTGTCGGTGGGGGCGGGGCACTCGCGGCGCACGTGGTTGGCCGGGGTGGCGCCCACGACGGCACCAACCTCCATGCGCTTTGCCACGTAGCCGGGGTGATAGAGCTCGTTGACCTGGCCGGTGGCAAGGCCGATCTGGTTGCCGTAGCTGGAGTAGCCGGCGGCAGCGGTGGTCACGAGCTTGCGCTGCGGCAGCTTGCCCTCGAGCGTCTCGGACACGGGGACGGTGGGGTCGCCGGCGCCGGTGACGCGCATGGCCTGGTACACGTAACTGCGGCCCGAGAGCGGGTCGCGGATGGCGCCACCCACGCAGGTGGCGGCACCGCCGAAGGGCTCGATCTCGGTCGGGTGGTTGTGGGTCTCGTTCTTAAACAGGAACAGCCAGTCCTGCTCCTCGCCGTCGACATCGACCTTCACCTTGACGGTGCAGGCGTTGATCTCCTCGGACTCGTCGACATCGGTCATAACGCCGGTCTTCTTAAGGTACTTGGCGCCGATGGTGCCCATGTCCATGAGGCAGACGGGCTTGGCGTCGCGGCCCAGCTCATGGCGAATCTCCATGTAGCGATCGAAGGCTGCCTGCACGACGTCATCGTCGATGGCGACGGTATCGAGCACGGTGCCAAACGTGGTGTGGCGGCAGTGATCAGACCAATAGGTATCGATCACGCGAATCTCGGTGATGGTGGGGTCGCGGTTCTCCTCGCGGAAGTACTGCTGGCAAAAGGCGATGTCCGCCTCGTCCATGGCAAGGCCGCGCTCGGCGATGACAGAGGCCAGGCCAGCCTTGTCAAGCTCGCGGAAGCCGTCGAGCACCTCGACGGGAGCGGGCTCGGGCACGTCGACCTTGAGGGTCGCGGGAAGCTCGAGGCTCGCAAGACGCGCTTCGACGGGGTTCACCACATAGTGCTGGATGGCCTCGACGTCTGCCTGCGCGAGGTCGCCCTCGAGCACGTAGACCTTGGCGGAGCGCACGGCGGGGCGCTCGCCCTGGCTGATGAGCTGCACGCACTCGCTGGCGGAGTCGGCGCGCTGGTCAAACTGGCCAGGCAGGAATTCGACGGCAAAGACGGCGCCGTCGCTTGCGGGGAGCTCGTCATAGGTCACATCGACCTGGGGCTCGCTAAAGACGGTCGGCACGCAGGAGCGGAAGAGCTCCTCGTCGATGCCCTCGACGTCGTAGCGGTTGATGATCCTCAGGGCCTCGATGCCCTGAATGCCGAGAATCTCGGTCAGCTCGCCCTTGAGCTGCTGAGCCTCGACGTCGAACCCGGGTTTCTTCTCCACGTAGATACGAGAGACCATTGGTTCCTGCCTTCCTGATCGGTTGGGCGTACGGTACGGTATGCGGCAGCGGTCGGTTTGCGGGGCAAGCCTCGCGGTCGCCTTGAGCCACATGTTTGTAAACCTCACTATGATACGACAGCTCGCGGCGCGTTGAGGACGGCGAGGGTGCTACAGTGAAGCGCAAACAAGAGAAAGGCATCACATGGCATTCGTTTCGCTCGCCATCATTGCGCTCGTGGCCTTTGCGAGTCCCTTTATCGCCTCGGCGATTCCCGGAAAGCCCGTTCCCGAGACGGTCTTTTTGCTCGTGTTCGGCGCGGTGCTGGGCCCTCATATGCTCGGCATCATTCATGTGGACGCCGAGGTCTCGCTCGTGTCCGAGCTCGGCTTGGCCTTTTTGTTCCTGCTCGCCGGCTTCGAGATCGATCCTAAGAACATTACGGGTGTGGAGGGGCGCTATGGCTTAGCGACGTGGGTTGTCACGTTTGGCATCGCTTGGCTTGCCGTGCGCTTTACGCCGTGGTTCTCGGTCAGTCACTTCGACGGTATCGCCGTGACGCTCGCCCTCACTTCTACGGCGCTCGGCACGCTCGTGCCCATCATGCGCGAGCGCTCGCTCACCGGCACGCGTGTGGGCGATTCGATTCTCGCGTACGGCACCTGGGGCGAACTTGGCCCCGTGCTCGCTATGTCGGTGCTGCTCTCTGCCCGCACCGGCATCCAAACGCTCGTGATCTTGGGTCTGTTTGCGGTGGTGTGCGTGTTGCTGGCCGTGGTTCCGAGCCGCTCCAAGCGCGTCGGCAGCCGTTTCTTTGCGTTTGTCGAGGAGCGCGCCGACACCACGTCACAGACCTTCGTGCGCCTGACGGTGCTCATCCTGGTCACGCTCGTGGCTTTCTCGGCCATCTTCGATCTCGACATCGTGCTGGGCTCGTTTGCCGCAGGCTTTGTCCTGCGCTATATCATCCCCGAGGGCAATCACACGCTCGAGACTAAGCTCGATGGCCTGGCCTACGGCTTTTTGATCCCCGTGTTCTTTACCGTATCGGGCGCAAAGATCGACCTGACGGCCGTCGCATCGCGCCCCGGGTTGCTCGTGGGCTTTATCGTGGCGCTGCTCATCATCCGCGCCGTGCCCATTCTTGTCTCTATGAGCATCTGCCCCGAGACGCGCGATGTCTCGGCGTATGGCCGCATTACCGTTGCCCTGTACTGCACCACGGCGCTGCCGATCATCGTTGCCGTGACGAGCGTTGCCGTCAACGCGGGGGCGCTGTCGCAAGATATCGCGTCGGTCATGGTTGCCGCCGGTGCCATCACGGTGTTTTTGATGCCGCTACTCGCGCAGCTCTTCTATCGCGTGGTCGATGCCGCGCCGGTTGCCGCCGTGGCAGAAGTTGCCGAGCATCCTTCCGATGCGCTCGATATTCTGCGCGCCCATCACGACCTGGCGAGCCTGCTCGCACGCGAGCACGAACTGTTGACCTCGCATGGTCACGGCCGCGCGCTCGAGGGTGTGCCTACGATCGATGCCATTGCCGACCGCCTTTCCGCCGAGGCGGCAGGCGAGCGCATCGATGCTCGTATTGTTGACGCCGCCCATTTGCTGGCCGAGAAGACCTATGGCGACGAGATCGACCCGTCCAAGCTCACCCCGCGCGAGCGCCGTCGCCTGGAGCGCGCCAAGCTCGCCGTGCGCGAATACCGCCGCCGCATGCTGGAGCTCTACGCAAGAGAAGAAGCAGAGGACGACGACGGCAAGTAGCAAGGAATACTGGGATACGGTTTCCGTCCAAACAGAAGAAGGCGCGCTGCCTGCGGTTGATGCGGACAGCGCGCCTTTTGCGCAAGACTTTGCTGAAGGTTGAGGCCGAAGCCCGCTGCTCCTTAGGAGCGGGCGGCTCCGTCGACGGGGAGTACGGCGCCTGTGACGTAGGAGGACATGTCGCTTGCCAGGAAGACGAAGGCGTTGGCGACGTCCTCGGGCTCGCCCATGCGGCCGAGCGGGATGGTGGCGATGATGGGCTTGATGACCTCTTCGGGCAGGTTGGCCACCATGTCGGTTTTGGTCACGCCAGGGGCGACGGCATTGACGCGAATGCCCATGGGGGCGAGCTCGCGCGAGAGCGACTGGACCATGCCGTTGACGGCGAACTTGGACGTGGGGTAGCCGACGCCAGAGGGCTGACCGTACTTGGCGACCATCGAGCTGGTGGTGGTGATGGTGCCGCCGTGGCCGGCCTCGGTCATGATCTTGGCAGCTGCCTGATGGCCGTTGAAGACGGCGGTCACGTTGAGGTTCATAACGTTGGCAAACTCTTCGGTCGTGTACTGCAAAAGGGGCGAGCGCTGGGAGATGCCGGCGTTATTGACGACCGTGTCCAGGCCGCCCATGTCGGCGGCTGCCTGGGTAAAGGCATCGGTCACGGCCTCGAGCGAGGTGAGGTCGCAGGAGCGGCCCCAGATCTTGGCCTCGGGATAGGCTGCGGTCAGTTTCTCAACAGCGGCGTCGGCGGTCTCCTGGCGAGAGCCAAAGACGGTGACGGCAGCGCCTTCCTCAATAAAACGGCAGGCGATGGCATAGCCGATACCGCGCGTGCCTCCAGTGATGATTGCTTTCTTACCCTCGAGCAACATGGTGCCTCCATTCTTCGGGGGTGTGGACATACGCAGCACAGCATAGTGGCGGCCCAAAATGAGCACATTCGCTTATCGGTGAACGGTACCCCCGGTTGTCAATGAACGGTCAAGTTGTTCAAACGTAAGCCACGTCGATGCGCCCCGAGCGCGCAAACAAAAGGGCTCCCGTCCAAGATCGGACGGGAGCCCCTCAACATATATGCCGTATACCGAAGACCGGATTAGTTGGCCATAACGCCTTCGGTCCAGGCCTCAACGTCCTCAATACGCAGGACGTTGGCGACCTCGGCCACGCAGTCGACGCCTGCAAGCTCGGCGGCGGCAGCCTGGACGTCCTTCTCGAGCGCGCGGTGCGTCAGGAAGATGACCGAGCAGGTGTCGGTGACGCCCGACTTGCCATCCTCGACCTGATTGATGAGCGAGATCGAGATGTTGTGCTTGGCGAAGATATCGAC